>JABDFW010000109.1:0-2460 GCA_013286305.1 Bacteroidota bacterium | reverse complement strand
GTATTATCTTTTCAATTTCTGACAATGATTTTTGCAGCTCGTTTTCAAAGCAGAGGGACTGGGCTTTTTGGTTAAAAAAATACAGATACATGGATGAATCATTTTGCTGACGACAATAATTCATTCCCGCAACACTTTCGTCAGAACATTTTTGATAATCTCCTGTTTGAAAAAAAATGGAAACCCGGTTTATTCTTGAACCTAAAATAAGATCATTCGCCCCGTGAATACTAACGGCAAATAAAATCGTACTGTCAAAATAAGCTAACGCCTTGTCAAACGCTTTCAAACTTCGATAATACCATGCAAGATTGTAGTAACTTTGAATAGCGAAACTTTTAGAACCGCCTTTGTTACCTGAATTATTTATTCTGACAGAATTCAATGTGTAATATATAGCTATATTATAATTCTTATTTACACCAAATTCATATACGCCTACCTTATGCAGAATCCTGGCATACACTGAATCCCGGGTTAATTTTGAAATTTCAAATTTATTTTTTAATGCATCAAGTTTACTTAATTTCTGAACGCCCGATAAGGCGTCATTATTCTCAATACTCATTAAACTATCCCATAAAATTTTGCTTGTTGCAATTTGTGCAGAACCTGTTAGTGACAAGGCCATGGCAATAATGCAGGAAAGTAATTGCTTAAACGACAATATTTTGCCAAAAAAATTAAGCATAATGTGAAATTGCTTTATTTCTTAAACTTTACAGAAAGTACCTATTAATAGTAACACCCGGCAACAATTAAGCAATAGCAATTAATGCAAAGCATATTTTAATTGACCATAGCCGCCAAGTTTTGCTTAATACACCTTGGTTTTTCCTGTACAAAGGCTCATTCTTCCTGGTATGGTACCAGCGGCATTTTATATGGCGGTCATTAACAAGTACTCTCCGGCCTGTAAGCAAATTTTTTCAATACTTTGTTTACCCTTTTAATTTCGCTGCTATTTCCGATAGTGCAATCAGGCGATCATACCAGGTTTTCAATGTTTGGGGCTTGGACCTACTATGGGTTGTGTGCCACCTGGTGAGGTGCCCCTGGCTCCTCCATCAATAATCGCCCCTTTTATTTCGTCAAGACGTCTAATAATAGCCCGCAATGAAGCAACTATTATAATCGCTGTTACAGCTATTATCACCAAAAAAATGTCAACTAAAGTTGAATGTTCCATAAAAATTGTTTTTAAGGTTTAAAAAATATTAAATGATTAAAGAGATTTCCATTATTAAAACTTCTTCAGCCACTCTTTAGCCTGCCCGCTGCCTTCTGTATTTTCTTTTACTATTTGTTGCAACAATTGTTTTGCCCGGTCTTTATCACCCGGCGCATTACGCTGCATCAGTGTAATGGCCTTTAAAAAATTTCCGGCATTGCTAAACATGCCTTTCATATTTGCCAGTTCATTAAACTGCTGCAATGCTTTGTCGTAATTTTTTGTAACAAGGTAAACAAGCCCAGCGTATTTTTTTTCTTCGCTGTTTTCCGGGTGGCTTTTCTCAAGGGCTTCAAAAAGTGATAGTGCTGTATTATATTCCTTATTATTATATGCCTCAATAGCTGTTTGTGAGCTGTCCGGGCGTGGGTTCATTTTAACGCCTAATTGCAAATAGTTTTTATTTATATAGTCACCGGCAAGCTGTTGGGTGGAAGCAGACTGCAATAAAAAATACAAACCTGTTACCAGTATAACACAGGCCGCGGCAGCAGAAGAATACCAGCGTTGTATAAATATCTTACTGCGCGGCTTAATAGTATGCCTTTCTTCATTTATAGCATCTAATGCTTTCCATTCCCTTTGTTTTTGTTCCAAAAGTTCCTGCCGTATTGCCTGCCGTGATGTTATATAAAAAGCTACTTCATTGGCAAAATCTTTATCGTTAACACACCTCTTCTCAAAGTTTTTTCTTTCTTCTTCGCCCAGCGTTTGCGTAAAGTATGCTTCTATATAATCATATACTCCTTCCATCACATTTTTTTAAAAGATTTTATATATACTCACATTAAAAAAATTGTTTTCATCAACAGGCAGGGCTGTTTTTACACCTGCCTTAACATAAATCCCATTCTTTCCTTTAACTTTTCCAGGCAGCGCATACGCGTTGTTTTTGCAACGGCAGCGCTGTTATACAATAATTGCCCCGCTATTTCTTTATCTGTTAAGCCGTCTTCAAACAGCAATAAAATTTCTTTGCACTTTTGGCCGATCTGTTCAAGCTGTTCCTTTAATGCCTTCCTTTTTTGATCATCTATTAATCTTTCAATTATCGTTTTCGCATTGTCAGGCAATTGCTCCAGCAGGTCAAAAGAGGCTGCAGAACGGTTTACCTGTTGCTTATTAGTCGTGCTTTTCCTTAAAAGGTCAATACATTTATTGGAATATATTTGAAACAGGTATGTTTTTAATGATGACCGGCCATCAAAATTGCCGGCAATAATATTGTG
>JABDFW010000108.1 GCA_013286305.1 Bacteroidota bacterium | reverse complement strand
CATCCTTCCACTGAAAATGGGTTGCAGGAATTTTATTTATTATGTGATGATATCAATTTATTTGTGCAGGAAATGGCGGGGCATAAAATTGCCTGCAGTGCAATAGAAAGCCAGCGTTGGGGAAATATTACGCATTTAACCTTGCCGGGAGGTGGTAAGATAGGAGTGTATGAACCAAAACATGCAAGGCCGTAACACTAATCATACTCCATTGCCTCGCATCTTTAATTTATTTATTCAAACGTATCATCCCACCCCGCTATATTACCCTTTACTAAATTTAATAACGGTTAATTTACCGGCTATTGTCCAGTACGATGCCGCGCCAACCAATGATACAATGATGGAAATGATAAACGGTATTAAAAAAGATTTTGTTTGCCCGTAAAAATAACCGGTCACAACCGGGGCGATAATACCTGAGATATTGGAAAATGTATTTTGAATACTTCCTATAATGGATATCTCCTTTTTTGTTTCAGCAAGCTCTTCGGGAATACTCCAAATACCTACTGATGCGGAAACGAGGAAGATGTAGGAAATAGTTAACATGATAAGTATAACAAGCGTGTTGGCAGTAAATAAGCTGAATATTATTATGGTAGATAATATCATGCCCAAACAAACAGGCGTCTTTTTTACATACGTTGGCGGGTAGCCTTTGGCAATAAGTTTATCAATAATATATGCTACAAGAATTTCTCCAAAAATGGCAAATACAATGGGTATGCTGCCCACCAGCCCGTAAGAGAGCAGCTTGATGCCTTTTGTTTCCACCAGGTAGGTTGGCAGCCAGGTTAAATAAAAGCTTTTTAAATAGTTGAAGCAAAAAAAGCCTATGCTTATGCCAATCACTTTACGGTTGCGCAGGTATTTTAATACAGAAATTTTTTGAGGCGTTTCCTGCTGAACATTTTTGTTTATATGCAGCACTTCCTGTTTTGAAATATTGGGGTGGCTTGCAGGGCTGTCGCGGTAATAATAAAACCAAATTAACGCCCATGTAAAAGTAAGCACGCCTGAAAAAGCAAAACTTACCCTCCAGTTAAAATGTGCTATTAAAAAAACGATAACAACTGTTGCAAAGCCAACACCTGTGTATGAGCCAATATCAAATAATCCTATTGCTTTTACCCTTTCCTGTTTGGGAAACCATATACCCGCAATGGCTGCAAAGGCCGGGTAAATGGGGGCTTCAAAAATGCCAACTAAAAACCTGCACACAAGCAGGCTTAAAAAATTAAAGCTAAGCCCGCAGCATATACTGACCAGCGATAACAGCAACATGGATATGGTTAGTGCTTTTCTTGCGCCGAATTTAAATACCGCATACCCGCCAATCATCATCATCAAAACATACCCAATGCCGAAAGCTGATAATATCCAGCCCTTTTGCAAGTCGGTAAGGCCAAAACTTTTTGGAATTACAAGGATGGATTGTGAAATATTAACCCTGTCGAGGTAATTGATAAGAATACCCAAAAACATCAGAGCGCCTATTTTCCACCGTACAGTTTTAACCATTATATGCAGGCAGTTTGATTGAGGATGTTAAGCTAAGTAATATTAGCTAAACCATGCTGTACCAGTTTTTGAAAAGTTCTAGAACTTTCCAAAAGCTTTCCACTCACAATAATAAAATTGATGAAAAATGAAGGTTTAAGTTTCTTCTTTACAAATTAATCGGAAAAATTATATTTGCCAATTGTCTAAACCAAAAGTATTGAATCCCAACAAGCTTACAAAAGTGCTATTTTTTTAAAGAATGAAATACGAAAAATATAATCTCATTTTAATTTCAACCAATACCCTTGAATTTACTTTTGTAAGTAAGGGGCCGAATGGCGATGTGCAAAAAGTGGTACAGTTCATCGAGACCAACAACCCCGCCATCTACAACCTGGCCTTTGGCAATTTATTGCCTGACGGGAGCGTTGACGACCATGTAAAAAATGACAATAAGGACAGGAACAAGATTTTGGCAACAGTTGCGGCGACGGTTTACGAGTTTACTTCAATGTACCCGGATAAATTAGTGTTCATAACAGGCAGTACGACTGAAAGAACGCGGTTGTACCGCATGGCCATATCAAATAACTTTGATGAGTTAAATATTGATTTTGAGATTTTTGGATTGTATTTAAAGGGGCAGCAGTATCACGCGGAATCTTTTATTAAAGGAAAGGAGTATTTTGGCTTTCTTATTAAAAGAAAAATTGTTTAACTTTACATTGTATGAAAACAACTAAGAAAAAATTAAAAGGCGCTGCTGCTTTAGGGGTGGAAATTAAGAGGGATAAATCTCTCGATAAACTTTCAGGTAAAGTATTATTTCCTGAAAAGCTGAAGACTGCCAATAAAATTGTCTCTAAACTAAAATGGACAGCTTGATCTGAAATATAAATTGCGTTATATAAAAAGCCACCACATAACGGTGGTTTTTTTATTGTAGTGAA
Organism: Bacteroidota bacterium; assembly: GCA_013286305.1. GTDB lineage: Bacteria > Bacteroidota > Bacteroidia > Chitinophagales > Chitinophagaceae > JABDFW01. The sequence continues at coordinate 7,227 of JABDFW010000108.1, read as the reverse complement.
TTCGCTACTGCAAACCGCCCCCCTACAACCTTACTGCCTGCCGGGCAATCATTTTCCATTCACCCCCTTCCAATAGCCACACCCATAGTATATGCAGTTTTATATTGTTGGGTTTACCGCCGTCATTTGTTTCGGCGATAAAGGTGTGCCGGGCAATGGCAATATTGTCTTCTGTTTTTATATAGGCATCGGTTAGCTGTATGCTTACAAAATCGCTTTGGCCACTTACAATGGTATCAACAAACTGCGTTTTTGTTTGTATGTTGCCGTTTGAGTGCCCGTAGGTTAAATGTTCGTCGCTAAGCCTGCTTAATACGGCACCGTCGGCATCAACCATGGCTTTTCGTAATTGTTCTATAGCAGCCGCAACATCCTGCTCTTCCTTTGTTTGTATAGTGATATTTTCTGATGGCATAGTTGTAAAATTGCGGCGAATATAAAACAGTTTCAAGTTATTGGTTCGGTGCTTCCTTTTCCTTCATTCAAAATTCAAGATTCCTTGGTCCTTGCTCGTTATTCAAATCCTTGTTCGATATTCAAAAGGTTTCGGGTTTTCCTTTCCATTCAATATTCAAAATTCCTTGTTCCTTGCTCGATATTCAAATCCTTGTTCGGTATTCATGTCCGGGTTCGGTATTCCTTTCTTACAGATCAACTGATCAACTATTCTTTTACCAATCAACCGCTCTCCCACCAATCACCCAATCATCGCCGCCCCTCAACCCCACCCCGCTCACCTTTAATGCCATTGCTTTTTGCATTAATGCGAATGCCTGTTTTGCAGCATTTAAATAATTCAATCCTTGCGGATGTATGTTAGATATGCAGTTCCTGCGCTCATCGGTATTTCCAATAGCCGGTTGATAAGTAAGATAAACACCCATGCTATGGGGGCTGCTTAAGCCCGGCCTTTCACCAATAAGTATGATGGATATTTTTGCCTTTAATAAAAAACCAATTTCATCGCTGATGGCTACCCTTCCCTGTTGTACGATGCAGAGCGGTGCAATACTATAATTATCATTGTTACACAGATCAAGCAACTCTTTTAAAACCGGCCTGCTGTGCTGGTGTACTGCATGGGCAGATAAACCGTCTGCTATAATAACTGCAACATCATAGATCATCTTATCACCTAACTGCAACAACATATTTTTAGAGGCTTCATTCAACTGCCTGCCCCAATCGGGCCGTTGCAAATATTCGCCGCGGTTGTTTGCACAGCTTTGTAACAGTAATATCGGCATGCCTAAAGCAGCAAATTCTTCGGCAAGTTTATTGGCGTTAAGAGCTGTATAAACGGCATCTCTTGCAAGCGCATGGTCTGCCCTGAAGCTAAGGTTTTCAGATAGAGGGATGGCATTGCCTGTACGGCCAATAGCTATGCGTGCATTAGTGAATTTTTTAAGCGGCCTCCATGCGTCCTGCTTAATAAAACTTTTTGATATGGTAACAGGTACATCCATTTATAATAGTATATTAGTTTGAATTTTTATCAAACTTCTCTTTTTCATTTTCTTTATCCAATATATAATCAAACATATCTTCACGCTTTTTAAAATCAGTTTTATTAAATGAGGTTTTATAGCGTCTGTTAATAAATCTTAATACCCTTCGATTAATATTGTTGGAAGGGAAAAAAAAGTAATAATAAATACAATTTTTTTCACTTTCTGTCATAAGAACCATTGAATAGCCATGGGATACTTTTGGGTCGGGGATATAATTGTCATATATAGCAACATCATTTTTTTTCGCAACTAATCTCCAAATATCTTTGTTGTTATCTATATTAAAAAAATCTGAAAAATGAGTGTTATTTTCAGTATCATCATAATAAACCCTCATGTAAAGAATATCTTTTCTGGGAACCTCAATTACGGTCTTTGTTCCAGTCGGCAAAATTGGCATATAAGTAGTAAATCGGGAGTTGTATCGCAGGAATTTAATTAATCCTCGTATTGTATCTCCACCCATCTTCACAATGTAACCGTTCCTCACGGGGGCGGTATTATAACGACCGTTGAGCCAGCCGACCTGCGGTTTTTTAATTGGCCATGGATATTGTTGAGCAGAACAGTTGACTTCACAACTGGAAAAAGCTATTAAGAAGAATAACATTAGTATTGGGTTGAATAACTTATTCATGATTGCCGAATTTACAAAAACATCGAGAACTTTAGCAGGGCGAAACTATTTTTATAAATTATTTTTCAAAAGCATATGCCCCGGCCCTACCGTTAATAAATGGCCGTCATCATCCATAATGCCCTGCTTTATTAACCATTGCTCAAATTCAGGGGCGGGCCTTAGGCCAAGCAATTTCCTAATGTATAACGCATCGTGAAATGAAGTTGACTGGTAATTCAACATAATATCATCCGCACCGGGAATACCCATAATAAAATTGCAACCTGCAATGCCTAATAAAGTGAGCAAGTTATCCATATCATCCTGGTCGGCCTCGGCATGGTTAGTGTAACAAATATCCACACCCATAGGCAAGCCAAGCAGCTTGCCGCAAAAATGATCTTCCAGTGCTGCGCGTATTATCTGCTTGCCGTCAAACAAATATTCAGGCCCAATAAAACCAACTACCGTATTTACCAGCAATGGTTTAAATTTTCTTGCAACCGCATACGCTCTTGTTTCGCAGGTTTGCTGGTCAATACCTTCATGCGCATTTGCAGACAGAGCATTGCCCTGCCCTGTTTCAAAATACATTACGTTACTGCCAATAGTGCCGCGTTTCAAAGACAATGCACACTCATGAGCTTCTTCAAGCAGCGAAAGGCTTATGCCAAAACTTTTATTGGTTTTTTCTGTTCCGCCGATGGATTGAAAAACAAGGTCAACCGGAACATTTTTTTTCATCAGTTCCAGCGTTGTAGTAACATGCGATAATACGCAGCTTTGTGTTGGTATTTGATATCTCTCCCGCAGTTCATCTATCATGTGCAATAATGCAGCAACCGCTGTAAAATCGTCTGTAGCGGGGTTTATGCCAATTACAGCATCGCCGCTGCCATACAGCAACCCGTCAATCATACTTGCCGCAATGCCCTTGGGATCGTCAGTGGGATGATTGGGCTGCAGCCTTGTGGATAACCGCCCTTTTAATCCAATGGTATTGCGAAAGCGTGTTATCACTTCGCATTTTTTTGCCACCGCTATCAGGTCCTGGTTGCGCATCAGTTTGCTTACAGCAGCAGCCATCTCCGGCGTAATACCTGGTGCAATAACATTAAGCATGTTAGGCGATGCTTCGTCACTTAACAGCCAATCCCTCAACTCCCCAACTGTAAAATGGCTTATGGCAGCAAATACATTTTCGTTATGAGAATCAATGATAAGCCTTGTTACTTCATCATCTTCATAAGGGATCAGCAACTCATTTAAAAATGTTTTAAGCGGAACATCTGCCAGCGCCATTTGCGCGGCAACTCTTTCAATATAAGTATCTGCCGCAAGCCCAGCCAGTACATCGCCCGAACGCATTGGAGATGCTTTTGCAAGCAGCGTTTTAAGATCGTTAAAAGTATAAGTGATGTTTTGTATGGTGCTTTTGTAAGGCATTGTTTATTCAGATATTTTAGGCTGACCTAACGCCGGTTGTACCTCGGGGATATTCTCCAGCATAGCATCACCGCCTATAGGCTGTTTATGTTTCCCTAACAGCATAAAGATAGCGATGGCAGCAAACAGCCCTGCAAAAAACCACAAAGTTAATACTGCATTATACCATGCAATAGCAACAAGACAAAGCACGGAAAGCAATAAGGCAACCGCAGGAAAAACAGGATATAAAGGAACCGTAAATGTTCTCTTTCGCAATGGTTCACGTTTGCGCAATACAAATAAGCTTATCATGCTGATGATGTACATGGCCAATGCACCCACTACAGAAAGCGTTATTATTTTATCGGTGTTAAATTGATAAATCGTGATTATACCTATTATGCCTCCAACAGCCAATGCCCAGTGTGGTGTTTTAAAACGGCTGTTTACTGCCGATAGAAATGAAGGCAGGTAGCCGCTGCGTGCAAGCGCAAATATTTGCCGGGAGTAACCAATGATGATGCTGTGAAAAGATGCCACCAGCCCAAACAGCCCGATGCCGGTAAAAAGCTTTGTAATACTGTTATGTTCACCAAGTGCAATGCTAATGGCTTTTGGCAACGGGTAATCAATGGTGCTAAGCGATTGCCATGTGGTAATACCGCCCGTGCAAAACATTACACCCAGTGCAAGCAGTACCAAAGTAACAATGCCCCATATATACCCTGCGGGAATATTGCGCTGCGGGTCTTTTACTTCTTCGGCAACCATGGCAACGCCCTCAATGCACACATACAGCCATATTGCAAATGGGATGGCCGCAAAAATGCCGCCAAAGCCATTAATGAAAGGGGTTTGCGTAAAGTTGCCTATTTTAAAATGAGGCGCCGTAATACCCATGAATACGCAAAGCTCAGCAACGGCAAGTAAGGTTACCAGCAGGTTAAAAATAGCGGACTCTTTTATGCCGAATACGTTGATGATGGTAAAAATACCATAGCAGGCATACGCAGTATATTTAACATCAAATGCAGGATATAGAAAATGCATATAGCTGCCCAAAGCAACTGCAATGGCCGGAGGGGCGATAAGAAATTCAACCAGTGTTGCATAGCCTGCGATAAGACCCCCGATAGGGCCAAGTGCCCGGTATGAATAAGCAAACGGGCCGCCTGCATGCGGAATGGAAGTAGTAAGCTCGGTAAAACTGAAAATAAACGTAACGTATAAAACAGTAACAATAAGCGTGGCTATAAGCATACCTAAGGTGCCCGCCACATTCCATCCAAGGTTCCAGCCAAAATATTCGCCGGAGATAACAAGCCCTACTGCCAGTGCCCACAAATGAACGGGCTTTAAAACCTTTTTGAGCGCGGTTTTATGCTGCATTAAATAAGTATTGATCGGTTGGCAATCAAATTACTACATAATTGGGAAATGGCAGGGATATTTTTGTACGGGGTTTATGGATCATTTTAATTGAAGAGAGCGGGTATTTTCAAAATCAACCCTTAATTTTTGTTTAATCTTTTGAAACATTATTAATATCATGTACATATTAACCAATAAGTTATAATATTGTGATTGTTTCAGGCGATCGCGCTGAATCGCAGTCGCAATCCAATATTAAACCAATATCCTAATGACTAAAACTTTACCGCTGTGCGCGTTAATCGCGTGCCTGTTCCATTTTTCTTCCTACGCACAAGATGATCCCGGAACCCGCTTTTCAATTGGCATAAAAATGTACCCTGCCGCTGTTACAGCAAGAATTATTAATGCAGATAACCAGGCCCTGGAGGGCATATCGTACGTGTCGGATAAAGCCATACGTATGGTGCTTTTGTACGAGATGCACCTAAACATAACGGACAATATACACTGGTACTTTGGTGGCGGCCCGCATTTTTCTGTTTGGAACCATCAATGGAAGGATATACACAAATACTATGGGAGTGATGGCAGTGTTGGGATAGACGGGATTGTTGGGATAGAACACACCTTTGAAGACTCGCCGCTAAGCGTCGGGCTCGACTGGCAGCCATCCTATACCATTATGGGCTTATACAACGGGCATAACCGTTTTGAGGTGGGTTATGGTGGCATTGATGTACGGCTTACTTTTTAAACTTTCTCTTCAAGAGTATTTCAAAAGTTGCGCAACGGCATAGGCTTCTATTAAATAAACATATTAATCATTAGAAGGCTGGTATAGCTTTCCTGAAAGGTCGTAAAGCTGATTATTTTTTAGTTGCAGCGAAAAATCCTGGCCTGTTACAAGCGTAGGATGCTGCGCATAAAAAAACTCAATGGGAAAATTTATAAATATTTTCAAATTTTTAGGTTTAACATCAACAAATGTCCAGTTGCTGTAGAACTTGTTGAGTTCGTTTAATCTCAGCGATTTATATTTCGCGGGGTTTATATATATGTCGCCGTTTCCATCTGTTGTAAATCTTGTATATGAGTTAGTTCCCTTTTGGGTGGCATCAATAATAAAACCTGTGTGCACAGGTGTATTAAAGCGTGTATAAACCGAAACCTTTACTCTTGTTTCATCCGTAGCCGGGCTTTCCTCAACTCTCAATATAGGCGAGTAGGTGTCAAACCTTTTAAATTTAAAATCGATGATGCCATTTGTTATTTGGTAGGTACCAAAGGAAACAGACGAGACTCCCCGGCAATTAGACGCTTTATAAAAATTGCCAAGGCTGTCTATAATAAGTGTTCCTGAGCATTCTGGTTGGCCTGACGAAAATACCATGGTATTTGATACCTGCCCGTAAGAAACAAGGCTTGCCAACAGAAAAAATATGCTTAAAAAATTACGAAATTTCATAGTACACAGTTTAATTACCTATAATGGCTGCAAGTACCCTGCCATAAAATGCCAGTCCTAACTTATTCTTCTTCAATTCCCCCCGTTCCTGGTTGAGGCAGAAAATCCCCCAAAATCCCCGTACTCACTCAAAAAGAGGATTGACTTGAGAGAAACCTTTACTGAGATTTGTGAAAGTAAAAGGAAGTTAACCAGCGACCAAACAATGAAACCCCGCATATAATTCTCTGAATGTTGATTATTGATAAGCTTAAACTATAAAAATGGTAACCCGTTTTTGTGCCAGGTATTGTATGAGGCCAATTTTGATCTTCATCTGCATCGCCACGCTTTTATGCAGCTCTGCTAAGGCGCAGGACATAAGCAGTTTCGGCAACCAGAAGCCATTTGTATTAAGTGGCTCCATCCAGTTGCGGGGCGTTTATTATACTGCTACCGGCATACCGCCCGACAGGTCGCCTTTTTCGTACATCTTCTCTGGCAATCCAACCATCAACATATATGGCTTCAGCGCACCGTTAAACTTTACGGTGAGTGAACAGGAACGTTCTTTCCGGCAGCCGTTTAACCAGTTTGGCATCAGCCCGCATTATAAATGGATAACAATACACCTCGGTTACCGCAGCATCATATTCTCCCCTTACACGCTTGCCGGATATACCATGTTTGGTGCGGGCATTGAGCTTACGCCGGGTAAATTCAGGTTTGGTTTTATGTATGGCAAATTAGCCAGCGCTACTACACTTGACACTACCACGCAAAGCCTGGTGCCTTTTTCTTTCAGCAGAACTGCTTATGCGGTAAAGATTGGCGTTGGCACTCCTAAAACT
>JABDFW010000107.1 GCA_013286305.1 Bacteroidota bacterium | reverse complement strand
GTCAATTGTAGTATTATTTTTAATATTCTGGAACCAAACAATTATAGCTCAATTCCTGCAAAATATTTTTTAGCGGGAGAGGAAAAAGACTAATATGATCCCAGTTCTGCTTATATCAATCCCTTTAATAACCGGCTTTGCGTCTTATTTTATTAATAATGGCAAAGGGGCTAAAATATGGTCGTTGCTTTCATCCGTTATTACATTAGGTATTGCAATAGCTGCTCTGTGCACAACCACAAAAAGCCAGTTGAATTTTGATGCAGTTTGGATTCCCGCTGTAGGCAGCCGGGTTACGCTTGCTATGGACGGCATGAGCAAAATGCTCACCCTGTTAACTGCTGTTTCATTGACAATTGTTTTTGTTGCAACGTATAAAAATCAATACGATAAGCCAGGTAGTTTTTATGCACTTATGCTGCTTATGCAGGCAGGGTTAATGGGTGTTTTTCTTGCATCTGATTGTCTGCTGTTTTATTTTTTTTGGGAATTAGCGCTGATACCCGCTTATTTTCTTTGTTCCAAATGGGGTGGCGAAAAAAGGATACAGGTAACGTTTAAATTTTTCATTTATACGTTTGTCGGTTCACTACTTATGCTGATAGGCATATTATACCTTCATTTTAAAACACCCGATCTTTCATTTTCCATACAGTCTTTCTATAAAATAAAACTAACCACCAGCGAGCAATTACTGGGGTTCTGGTTATTCTTTATCGCCTTTGCTATAAAAATGCCCATTTTCCCTTTTCATACATGGCAACCGGATACTTACGAGCAATCACCCACTGCTGTAACTATGATGTTAAGCGGCGTAATGGTAAAAATGGGCTTGTATGGGGTTATACGCTGGCTGTTACCACTGTTTCCCGCAGCTGTTTTAAAGTTTGATCAGCTTATCATCATACTATCTGTAATTGGTATGCTGTATGCCTCGTTGATTGCCATTAGGCAGGATGATATCAAACGCCTTATTGCTTATTCATCCATCGCGCATATTGGTTTAATGTGCGCAGCAATTTTCAGCACGCAGCAAATAGGGCTGGAAGGTGTTATGGTTCAAATGTTCAATCACGGCATAAATGTAATAGGCTTGTGGATAGTTGCCGATGCAATAGAGCAGCAATTGGGTACACGTAAGTTTAGCGAACTGGGTGGCCTGGCACAACGCGCCCCGGGCCTTGCAATTTTACTCGTGGTAATGATATTGGCTAATATCGCGTTACCGCTAACCAATGCTTTTGTGGGTGAGTTCCTTATGTTTAATGGCTTGTTCAGGTATAATATATGGATAGCCTTTATTGCGGGCATAAGTGTTATTTTGGCTGCCGTATATTCACTTAATATGGTGCAGAAAATATTTTATGGCAAAACAATGCCTGCCACAGAATATGCAGTTGATGCAAATGCAAATATTAAGTTTGCGCTTATAGTTTTGGTTATTATAGTTCTTATCCTGGGGGTTTATCCGCAACCTGTAATAAAATTAACGGAAGATAGTGTACAGGCAGTAATGGCTACAATAAATTCGTTTAAAGTTCAGTAAGTAAATATATGAATGCAATTATAGTTTCGGCAGTTTGGGGTGTTATTATGATGTTCTGTAGTTTTCTTATAAAAAACAGGAGCATCTACAGGCATATTGCTGCATTTGGTTTATTTACATTACTTGCGGCAAATATTCTTAACACTTGCAGTATTGAGTTATTCCACGTGAATGACCATGGAATGCTGCATTTTAACAGCTTTGGAATTTGCTTTAACACCATAGCTATTTTTTCAACGCTTGTATTCGTATTGCTTACCGGCAAGGAAATGGATAAGTATGGTAAATATGCCGCTGAATATTTTGCGCTTATCTTTTTTGTATTGTGCGGCATTTGCGTGCTTTCATCTTACAATAACCTGCTGATGTTATTTCTTGGGATAGAGATCATGTCAATCCCCCTGTATATTCTTACCGGAAGTGATAAGAAAAACCTGAAGAGCAACGAAGCCGCTTTAAAATATTTTTTAATGGGTGCATTCTCCACAGGGCTTATGCTTATGGGTATAGCCTTAATGTATGGTGGAACAGGAAGTTTTGCTTTAGAAATTACCCGTGCCAAAGCAAGTGCAACATCTACGGGGATATCTTTCCTGGAGGTAACGGGCTTATTGTTCCTGTTCGTATCAATGGCATTCAAGGTATCTGCGGCCCCTTTTCATTTCTGGACGCCTGATGTGTATGATGGCGCGCCTACTGTGTTCACTTCTTTTATGGCGACAATCGTAAAGGCCGCGGGTTTTATTGCTTTTCTTAAATTATGTGAAGTGAGGATGGCTGAAACAGGTATTAATATTGATAAACTTTTCGGGGTTGACTGGCATTTACTTTTTGCGGTTCTTATTGTGTCCACTTTATTGGTAGGTAATATCACCGCCGTATTTCAGCAAAGCGTTAAGCGCATGCTTGCTTATTCAAGTATAGCGCAGGCAGGTTTTATGTTGTTTGCCTTGTTCAGCCTGAACGATGTTGCTAAAGAAGGATTGTTGATATACGTTACAGCTTATAGCCTCGCTACAATTGGTATTTTTGCCATTTTAGTAAAAATGAAAGATTTTACTTTTGAAGGGTTTAACGGCCTCGGCAAAAAGCAGCCCGTGGTTGCAGCGACTAATACAATATTCCTTTTATCACTTGCCGGTATTCCTTTAACGGCCGGTTTTTTTGGTAAATACTATATGCTTGCCTCTGTAATTAAAACGGGTACTTACACCTGGCTTGTAATATTGGCCGTGCTATTTGCGGCTGTGAGTGTTTACTATTATTTCCGGGTTATACAGGCCATGTATTTTAAGGATGGCGATTCATCAACTGAAGATATTACCCCTTCCTTCAAAGCAGGGCTTATTTTACTTGCAGCCCTTATTATTGCAATTGGAATATGGCCATCACTTGTGCTTAATTTCTTTTATTTCTAAGAAGCTGTTTAAGATTTAGAAGAGTGAGGCGATAAAGCCACTTATCTTCCCAGTTTTCCATTTATCTGTATTTTTCTTTATTGCCGGATAAGAGCTTTATCTTTATGCGGGTTTAAGTGTTTGTACACAGGTAACACCCGAACATTCAAACACTCAAACAATCAAACTTTGAAACCATGACGACCGGCGATTCCTTTTCTATAGCCTTCAGAACAGTGCGCGGCAATATGCTGCGTACGAGTATTACCGTATTTATTATAGCTTTCGGTATAATGGCGCTCATTGGTATTATTACAGCCATACAGGCACTTAACGGCAGCCTGCGTGATAGTTTTTCTTTTATGGGCGCCAATGGCTTTGTTATTTCTTATAAAGAGCGCTTTAGGTTTGGGAACAGGAATGAGACTGAAAAGATTGATAAGAGCAAGAAGCAAAAAAAATCAAACCTCGATAAGGTAATTCAACTGCACGAGGCTGAACTGTTTAAAGCTAATTTTAAATATCCAGCGGTTGTAAGTATTCAATTAAACGGGCCGGGCGGAACTGAAATTCATTATAAGACCAAAAAAAACAAACCCAAATGTAAACCTGCGTGGTGGCGATGATAATTACCTGGAAGTAAATGGCTACAAGCTTGAAACAGGCCGCAATCTTAACAGGCTGGATGTATATACCGGCCGCAATGTATGCCTGCTTGGCAGCGATGTTGCCACAAAACTCTTTGGTACCGGCAAAGCTAAGGCTATTGACAGGATAGTGAGTGTTGGCGGTGTGCCTTATATGGTAATTGGCGTGTTGAAGAGCAAAGGTTCAAGCGCGCTGCTGCGTGCAGACAATGTAATAATAACAACCTATAACAATGTACGAAAGCTTCAAAACGCTTCTAATTCATTTACCATTGGGGTAATGACGGATGATGTGCAAAAGCTTAACGGCGCAGTATCTGAATCAACTGCATTATTCAGGGCAATAAGAAACCTGCAACCTACCGAAGATGATAATTTTGCGATTGATAAAAGTGATAAGCTTGCAGAAACTTTTATTGGCTTGCTCGGAAGCATACAGGGCGCCGCAGGCGCTATTGGCCTTATAACACTTATGGGTGCTGCAATAGGATTGATGAATATAATGCTGGTAGCGGTAAATGAACGTACCCGTGAAGTAGGATTGATAAAAGCCATTGGCGGAAAAAGAAAGCATATACGTGCACAGTTTCTTTTTGAGTCAACCATCATCAGTTTGCTGGGTGCTATTATTGGTATTTTGTTGGGTGTACTGGTAGGCAACCTGTTTTCACTTGTCCTCGGCACCGGCTTTGTAGTGCCGTGGTTTTGGGTGATCTTAGGCATACTTATATGTTCTCTCGTTGGGCTGCTGGCCGGCCTGTGGCCTGCATTAAAAGCTTCGCGGCTTAACCCGATTGTGGCACTGCGGTACGAGTAGAGTGCCATTACAGATCTATCTTCTTACCTGTTTTAGCCGCTAAATAAATAGCATCAATAATTTTCAGGTCTTTCACTGCTTCTTCGCCATCAACAGGTACGATGGGCTGTTTGCCATCAAGAAGTATAGCGGCCATTTCGTCCATTTGCACTGTTTGGTGGGTAACATGCGGCTGTGTTAACTCGCCTTTGCTTGTTCGCCCCTCTATTGGCCCATAGCCGGTAGAAGGAAATAATTCAGCAAAACCATCTGTGCCATCTAAGAAAAATCGATCAAGATTATTTAAACTATAAGTGGATAAGCACGATGCCACAGCGCCGCCGGGAAAACCTAATTGAAACTGTATGGTTTCATCAATGCCCTCTTTAAATTTGTCAGGGTTGGTCTTGGTTTCCTGTGCAGTAACCCAAACAGGCTCTTCCCCTATCATATAGCGGCTACCGTTGATTGAATAAATGCCAATGTCCATCATTGCGCCGCCGCCGGACAGTTGCTTGTTTAAGCGCCATTGCGTGGGGTCGCCAATAATAAACCCCGACAGCCCCTGGAAGAATAATATCTTTCCAAAATCCCCCTCTTTTCTCTGTCGTATAATTTCCAGGGTTTTGGGCTCAAAGTGCATCCGGTAGCCAACAAGCAGCTTAACGTTTGCTTTTTTACATGCAGCCACCATTTCCTCTCCCAGTTTAGCATTCAATGTCATTGGTTTTTCGCTTATAACATGTTTGCCTGCATTAGCCACACGTATTACCTGGTCGTGGTGCAGGCCATTGGGGGTAATAACATACACTACATCAATATCCGGGTTATCTTTAATACTGTCGAAATTTTCGTAGTTATAACAGTTTTTTTCAGCAATATTATACCTGCCTTGCCATGCTTTAATTTTAGAAGGCGTGCCACTTATCACCCCTGTTAATTTAGCTCTTTTGCAGGCCTGCATGGCCTCTGCAACCCTGGTGCCATAGCTGCCTAACCCCATAATTGCTACCTTAAGCACCGGTGCATCAGGCGCAGATTGGATAACAGTATTTTTAGCAGCAGCAGCGCTATAGGCGCCAATAAAAGGCAGCGTTATAGCAGACCCGGTAAGTCTTTGTAAAAAATCGCGGCGTGAGCTCATAGCGTAATATTTTAGGTTAAATTTTTAACGGTTGCAATAAATAAAATTTAAACACAAAGTACTTATAAATTATGTTGATGCAACTGTTATACCCACTTACAAAAAAAGTAGTTTATTACATTCCTAAAAAGGTGGGTGATCTCGCTTTTTCTTCCTGTCATTTGTCAACCCTCAACTGTCAACTTCTTAATAACTCACCTATCAAACTATTATCGAGCAGATTGCGACAAAAATCCCTGTACACAAATCCCCGCTGATTTTTTCGCAATGACGATCCCAGTCACTTCTGCCAACCGTCATCTGTCAGCTTTCTTGATGCCTGAAGTCTCTGGCTATTGACCGATGTCCGAAGCTTCGGATTTATTGACTATTGACTTAATGACCAATGACTTATTGACCAATGAACTTTTAATTACCTTTGCACCATGATTGATACGCAGCGTAAGAACATCAGGCACCTGCCCCTGCCTGAACTGGAGGAATATTTTGTTGCCTCGGGGGATAAAAAATTCCGTGCAAAACAAGTGTATGAATGGATATGGCTAAAGCATGCCCGCAGCTTTGAGGACATGACCAACCTTAGCAAAGAACTGCGCCATACCCTTGCCGAACAATTCAGCCTGCCTGCGCTAACCGTTAACGCTACGCAATACAGTGAGGATGGCACGGTTAAAAGCCGTTTTAAAACCTTTGACGGGCATTTAGTGGAAGGTGTGCTGATACCTACCGAAGACCGTAAAACGGCCTGTGTATCGTCGCAAATAGGTTGCAGCCTTAGCTGTAAGTTTTGCGCTACGGGCTATATGGAGCGTAAACGCAACCTTACCTATGATGAAATTTACGACGAGGTTGCGCTGATAAATGAGCAAAGCGAAAAAACCACGGGCAAAAAGCTGAGCAATATTGTGTTTATGGGCATGGGCGAGCCGCTGCTTAATTACAACAATGTATTAAAAGCGATTGAACGCATAAGCGCAGAAGATGGCATGGGCATGAGCCCGAGGCGTATTACGGTATCAACAGCGGGTGTTGCAAAAATGATACGAAAGCTGGGCGATGATAAAGTACGCTTTAAACTGGCGGTTAGCCTGCACGCGGCGAATGATAAGAAACGGAACGAAATAATGCCCATTAATGAAACCAACAACATTAAAGAGCTTATTGATGCGATAAATTATTATTACAGGCAAACAAAGAACGAAGTAACGTTTGAATATATTCTTTTCCAGAATTTTAACGACAGTGAAGCGGATGCAAATGAGCTGATAAAAATTTACAGGCAGGTACCGGCAGACCTTATAAATATTATTGAATACAACCCTATCGATGCATTTAAATTTTCAAAGCCTGATGAAGATACCATTCAGCATTTTATGCAACACCTTGAGGCGCATAAAGTAAATGCAAGGTTAAGAAGAAGCCGCGGTAAGGATATTGATGCTGCCTGCGGACAGTTGGCCAATAAGGGGTAAGTATTCTTCGTGCCGTGTAAAAAAATGCATGCACAAACTCTCAATAATCAACATTCAATAATCAATACTCAAGGTAGATGCACGCGGAGTTTTCGCCTTGAAAATTGAGTGTTGAAAATTGAATATTGCTGATTAATTTGTGCTTCGATTTTAGCAGCGGTGACTATAAAGCAATCATCAATCCATTGTTTGGCGGCGAACAACAACTGCCCTGTCAACAATTTCTTTAATTATAGCATCAAGCTTATCGGTTGCCTGTTTTAAAAGCCCCATGTAAAAACGATGCTCTGCTGTTAATTGGTCTTCATCAATCAACGCAATAATACCCTGTATATTGGTTAACGGCGAGCGTACGATATGCGATTGCAGAAATGCAATTTGTTTTAGTTCATCATTTTGCTTGCGCAGGGCTTCGCCTGTTGCTTTTATATTGGTAATGTCAATGGTACTCATCATCACTGCATACACCACCCCTTCGGCATCAATCACCGGTTGCAGCGTTGCCCTTAACCAGTATTCTTTGCTATTAACTTCAGCCCAGCTTTCGTAAACAAATTTTCTTTTTTCTTCAAAAACCTTTTGCACCCTGTTGTTAAACACATCCGCCTTTTCTTTGTCGTAAAAATCATAGATGGTTTTTCCAATTACACTTTCTTTGGTTGTGCCAAAAAAAGCCGCTCTTTTATCATTAGCAAAAACAAATCTGCCTTCCGCATCAATCATACAGATCATTGCATCGGAAGATTCAATAAGGCTGCGGTATTTTTCCTCGCTTTCCTTTAAAGCATTTTGCGCTAACTTCCATTCGGTAATATCCCTTGTGGTAGCTACAAAAAAAGCAACTCTCCCCCTCTCGTTTTTTATAGCTTTTATAGTTGTTTCGCAATGTAACCAGGTGCCATTCTTGTGTAAAATACGCGCCTCGGTAATAAATTTCTCCACGCCTTTATAAGCCTTAACCCGTACATCGTTTTGAAATTTGGGCAGGTCGTCCGGGTGTACGATCTCAGATATATTTCTCCCATTTAATTCTTCAGGCGTATACCCCAGTAATGCAAAACAGGATGGGGATACATACAACCTTGTGCCATCGGTTTTGTAAAGAGCCACCATGTCAATGATATTATCGGCCAGCATGCGGTAGAGTTCTTCATTTTCCCGCAGTTTTTGTTCAGATTGTTTTTTATTGGATATATCGCGGCAAACCGCCAGGATATTCACCAATTTTCCATGGCTGTCTTTAATAAATTTCCGGCTGCTTTCAAAAGAAACCCAATAACCGTTTTTATGGCGTAGCCTGTATTCAACTATAATTGTTTCATCATCCCGGCGGCCGTTTAGGCTAACATTATATTTTAAAAGGGGCCGGTCGTCCGGGTGAATAAGGTCTTCAGGGTTAATCCCTATAACGCTTTCAGGATCATACCCAAGAAGCTGATACACTGACGGCGAAATATATTCTATAGTTCCGTGTTTTGAATATACTGCAACAAGGTCTGTAACATTATCAGCCAGCAGCTTATAATATTTTTCATTTTGGATATTTGGGATGGATTCAGGCATTCATGTTTATTAAATGATCTTGAAACAGCCTTCGGACTACCTATGCACAATAGGCAGTAAAATACTGCATTATTTATAATAATAATAACTAATGTTAAATCTTTATACGGAATTTAATATGCAATGCTTAATCAATAACCTTTAAAAATATGTCCGCCGTAAAAATTGTACAATTAACACAAGCACCACACTTAAAACTTGTGTATTTTTGCAGCCCTGTTGAAAAACAGCAAATATATATACCATGGGCAAACAAGCATTCGAAAAATTTATTAACAAAGAGCCAACCGGATCGAAAAAAAAAGAAGCACTCCGCCAGGAAAAAAGAAAAATAAAAAAGGAAGCGCAGGCTGCCGGTGAAGAATACAGAAGAAAATTAAGAGAGAAAAAGTATGGCATACAAAGTACCCGCTATGAACCAGGAGGCGCCAAAACTGAAGGCTGGGCAAAAAACAGCAAGCGGGGCGATGCAAAGAAAAGGGTGCTTATAAAAAAAGACGGAGGGAAAGAAAATAGACGCATTGAACGAAGCAGCAACTTTGAGGCAGGCAAAAGAGAGGAAACAGGCAGTCCGCGAAAGGTAACAAGGCCTGCAAAAAGACATGATAAAGTAAAGGGTTTTCTTCAACCGCAGGCAAGACAAACAACAAGCTACGAACCCATAAACGAAAAGGGCAAACAATTTACTCATACAACTGCAAATAGCCAGCCCGCAGAATTAATGCCACTGAACAAATTTATTGCGCATGCCGGTGTTTGCGGAAGGCGTGAGGCAGCAGAACTTGTTAAGCAAGGCAAGGTTACAGTTAATGGCTCAATTATTTATGAACCCGGCTTTAAGGTTACATCTTCCGATAAAATTACCGCTAAGGGCAAGACGCTTTTTTTGCAGCATAACCTTGTATATATACTTTTAAATAAACCCAAAGATTTTCTTACCACGGCCAAAGACCCGGAGGGAAGAAAAACAGTGCTTGACCTTGTTGCTGCTGCAACAAAAGAAAGAGTATATCCCGTTGGAAGGTTGGACAGAAATACCACCGGTGTGCTGCTGCTTACCAATGATGGCGAATTGGCGCAAAAGCTTACCCACCCATCGTTTGAGGTAAAAAAACTGTACGAGGTAAAGCTTGATAAACCGCTTACCAAAAAAGACTTTGAAACAATACTGAGCGGTGTAACACTGGAAGACGGCCCTGTTGTTGCAGACGCCGTTGCCTACGCCGATGCAAAAGATAAAAGTATTGTAGGTATAGAAAT
>JABDFW010000106.1:669-10185 GCA_013286305.1 Bacteroidota bacterium | reverse complement strand
AAAGACCAAATACTGTCAGGGCCTGATGATGGTACCGTTCCTGGCACGCAAAGTCCATTTGCCCGCGTTATTGCTGATAGGGTATTTAGCGGCCTGTTTTTCATCTATGTCCACCCCAAGCCCCGGTGCATCGGTCAGGTAGATATAACCGTTTTTCAGTTCCGGTGTACCGGGAAATACCTCAAGTAATTTCTCCCCGAATGGAATGCACTCCTGTACTCCAAAATTCCAAATTGCCAGGTCTATATGTGCTTGTGCTGCGTGACCAACCGGCGAAACATCACCCGGGCCATGCCAGCCCGTTTTAACGTTAAAGAACTCACCCAGTCTTGCCACTTTCATGGCCGGGGTTATGCCGCCTATTTGAGAAAGATGGCAGCGGATATAATCGAACAAATGATCGGCCATGGCACCTACAAATTCATTATTGTTATTAAAAAGTTCACCCATAGCAAAAGGCACCGTAGTGCTTGCACGAAGTTGCCTGAACCAATTCATATTTTCGGGCGATACCGGGTCTTCGATCCAATACGGGTTAAATTCCTCCAGCCGCCGGCACATATTGATCATGTCGTTTGGCTCAACCCGTTCGTGTGTATCGTGCAAAAGGCTCACTTCTTCTCCACAACGCATGCGCACTGTTTTAAACAAACCGGGAACTGAATGCACATACGCATTTACGTCCATAAATTCGTCTGTTGACGACCCAAAACCGGCATCTTTAAAGTCGGGGTGCTGGGCCAGTTGAAGAGAGCCATAACCACCCAATTGAATCCGCACATAGCGAAAACCCTGATCCATAAACTTTAAAACATTATCGGCCACCTCTTCAGCCGTTTTCCCATCAGCATGGGCGTAACAGTCAACCGCGAAACGTGCTTTTCCGCCAAGCAGTTGATAAAGCGGCATGTTGGCGCGTTTTCCTTTTATATCCCACAACGCCTGGTCAAGCCCGCTCAGGGCGTTGTTCAGTACCGGCCCGTTCCTCCAATAAGAACTCACGAAAAAAGATTGCCACATATCTTCAATATTGTCCACATCTTTCCCAACGCAAAAATCATTCATGTAACTATTAATAGCGGTTACTACTGCTTCTGCACGCTGGGTAAATGTTGCGCAACCCAGCCCATACAAACCGGGTTCGGTAGTTTCCACTTTTACGACGACGAGGTTTGCAGACTGGGGTGCCGTAGCTATCGCCTTAACATTTCTGATTTTAACGGGTGGCACACCCCTTGTGTAACGCGTTTCACGCGGAGCGGCTTTAGCGCCCGGAACTCCGCCGAAGATTGCTGCAAGCCCGGATGCAGACCCGATTCCGAGGTATTTCAACATATTGCGGCGATCTATTGCGGATGGTTGTTTTATAATACTCATAAGCAGAGAAAAATTTGGTAATAGAATTAAAGAATCATGAACGTTTCGCCGGGTGCATCGAAATAAGATTCGGAAATGAATGATTTCACAGAAGGATGCGATCAATATAATTTGGCAATTTTAAGTTTGTATGCAGGATCGAAGGCATTTGCACCCCGGGCTTTCAGCTTTCGCCTGTACACTTGATCCCCGCAAGTGACATAGAGTATTGAAAAATCAGGGCCGCCGAAACTACTGTTGCCGGGTTGCCCTGAAGGAACCGGCAAGATGGCATTTACACGGCCGGTCTGGTCCAACACCTGTATCCCAAGCCTGGATGCTGAATCAATCGGGTAGGTTTCTGACTTTGATTGGGCAGGTACAAACACAGGGACAAGAAGAAACGAAATAAATAAGAACCTTTTAGTCATTTTCATATGGCGTATTTAACCCTTTCGGATTTTAGAAAGCATCAGCGACGCTTCTTTGTTATGCGTATCTGCCTGTAACACTTTTCTGGCGTATAGTTCGGCAATTTCCTTATTTCCCATCCTGAAATACAGGTTGGCAATTTTATTGGGGATATCAAGGCCGCTTGAATCGCGGCTATATTGTTTTTGAAGCCCGATTATTTCCAGGGCAAGTGATTTAAAGGGTACCAGCGCGGCAGCCATGGGACTGTTTAGTATTGAGTAGTCGAGATAAGGGATAGCCTCGGCGGGTTTATCGAGTTTGAAATAAATAACGAACAGATATCTTGCCTTTTCAACAGACGGTGAGAGCGCAAATGCTTTCCTGAAATAAAAAGCAGCATTCGTTAAGTCATTCATTTTTCCAAACAACATAGCTGTACGATCATAAAAGACAGCTTCGCCCGGGTGTTCAAGCACAAGCGTTTGCAATACAGTTGCTGCAGAAGCGAGATCATTTTTGCCAAGATCGTAGTTATAAAGGCTGTCAATTGCATCCGTCCACTGTATTTCACCAAAAGCAAGCTCATAGGCAATTTTTTCTTCCCATGACTTAATTTTAATAGAATCCTGCGTCATAACCTTCGAAAAAGGCCAGCTTTTTTTAAGCTTCGCGATTCGATAGCTCCCTGACAGCGAATCCATGCGTGTAATCGGCATTTGCATTTGCAGTTGCTCAAGGCTCATTTCATTTTCTTTCGGGACTGAGATGATATGCGCAGTTTTTATAGCTTTATAGAATGCGTCTGACATGACGGCGTACCCTCTTAAATTCGGGTGAACGTGTTCAAGCATTAATTCATTTCCAATAAGGTGTTTATCCGAATAGTATTCAAAAGCTGCCTTACTATCAACAAGATGGGCGTATGTATATTTATCACATAATTGTGCAATGATGGTATTCAATTCAGAAGGTGCCCTAAACCTCAATGCATCCAGGTTTTTGGCATTTGAAAAAAAAACCCGCGCGGAAGTATAGTCTGCCTGTTCACAAGCGAGTTTTCCGAGTATATAGTTACAAAGAGCGTTTTTGCCATAAAACGCGTTGGCCTGCTGTAAGTAACGGTAGGCAGTTAAAGAATCATGATTTTGCAAGGCTGTTATACCCGCCTCATAATTGGTTTTGAAATTGGGTAAACGGGAACTATCAGTATCTATATCCTTAAATGGTTTTAGGTCCCTGTCATTGCTCACCAGCGTGCTGACAAAAACAGGTATGTTCAGCTTGTCAAAAAGTTGAAGTGTTTCATCAAGGTTCTGGCGGAATTGGTCAATTCCCTTATAGTATAAACTGGATTGATATGGTATTTGCTGTTGTGCGACCATCATTTCCATCAATGAACCGGACCTGGCCTTTTTCGAATTTGTAATATTTTCGTAAATATTGCTGAACAACTGTGTAATTCTTAGTTCCCTTAAATGAAGCATCAGGTTAATCAAAACGCGGCTGTTTCCTAAGGTGTTTGTTGACCCTACACCCAAAGCACCATAATACTCATTTTGGCCTGAATATATAAATACTGCATCTGGTTTATAGGCTGGCAGTTGCCTGGCGAAATCCAGGACGGTATAAGAATTCACTGCTGTCAATGAAAGGTTGATAATTTCAAAATACTGGTCAGGCAGGCAGTGCATAAGGCGGTAAGACAACCACCGGCTGAAAGAACCATTGTGAAAATAAGGATAGCCAATGGTTGTCGACTCACCCAGTACAAAAATTCGAATCGTGTTTTTATCTTTGATCTTCTTAAAAAATTCACGGTTACCAGTTGGCGCCAGCGCTTCGTTTACAAAATATTTACGGGATGCAAAGGGGTTTAAAACAAGGTAGTTTTTATCGATCCTGGATTCAACAAACAGGTCAAAATTATCGCCATAACCAAAAATACGCAGGAAGATTTCCAATACCGCCAAAATGATAATGGGCATTAAAAAAGCGATGAGTTTAAAAAGCAGCAATTTTTTCTTACTTAATTTTTTATCCGTCGCCTTCGGATTCCTGGCTTCTTCTTTTGTTCTGCGGCCATGAGATAGTCCTAACATGTATGCAAGAAACGCCCTGGATATTAACAGAAATATTAATATTCAATTAATACAAAAGATTTTCAGCAATGGTTAGTCAATAATTTGCTGGAAGGACTTGGTAAAGTTGGTACCATAAATATCTTTATAGTCCTTTATGAATTTCAAATAGATATTGTTGGCCAAAGTATGCCGTTTTAGATAAATAAGGCATTTACATTTATAAATCAGGGCGTCTTCATTCAGTTGATCAAAATAAAAAATGCAATTGCAAATTTCGATTTTAAATTCAGTATCCTGCGAAACAGGGTGATTTTTTAAATGATTCAGGCAAAGATCGATAACCGTATTTGATATATCTGCTTTAATGTCGTCCAGCCAATTATATTCTGTCTGATATAAAAATGCACCCCTGCTGATAAGAGCAATGAGGGGATAAATCTGTTGTTGGCCCGCAGACTGTGCGTTAACGAGCTCTTTATATCTTTTAAGGTCCATATACACTGTTTCGTCATGGAACTGCAATTGCCAAAACCCAGCTTCCTTGTTTACCGTAAGATCCCCTATTTTTTCGAGCAATGCTTTGAGTTTTGCGATATTCACTGCCCTGTTATTTTTAGCATCCTTGTAGGCCTTGTCGTGCCACAGTATTTCGTCAAGTTCAGCCGAAGAGATTCCACGGCCTTTTATTATGGTGATAGTTGCGATTAAAAGAAAAAGCTCTTTTAATAACGGGCTATATTGCCCTGTAATATCATTTCCGTCTTTGTCAAAAACCTGGAACTGGCCAAATAAATAAATTGAAGACTTTGGTTTTTGCTCATTTTCTGCCTGCAAAAAAGAAATTTCACGAAGATGCCCCTGCGTTTTATTGGCAGCTTGGGTACGGGCTTTATTTCTTTTGATATAACCAGCCTTGCGTAATTTAACAACAACCAACCAACCAATTGCAGCAGTCAGAAATGCAGCCAGCAGCCAGTAAACGATTTGTCCATTAGCTGACGGAGAAACACCAGGTGTAATGTCTGCCATTGCCGGGGGGAAATCAAGCGAATAAATTTCAACTTCCGTAACCCTGTTCTTTTCGTCCACCCTGGCATTTCTGAGAATTACAGCAAGCAATTTATTACTGACAGGGGAATAGTATAGATCACAAAATGACTCGATGTCATGGACCCGGAAGGGAATCGCATCCGCCAACTCTGTAAAATTGGAGTCAGAGAATGAGCTTTTAATCAATTGAAGATTTGAGTTAGAGCTGTCGTTTGCGTAAATCAACCCGTAGTAATCACCTGATTTTTGATTGATAACAAGGCTGTTTGCAAAAGTAAAATGCTTATTAGCCGCATTTAGTGTGTAAACAGCCTTAAACGAATCTGTCCGGAAATTGAAATTCATCAGATCGTAAAAATTTTCAGGTGCCAGCATTTGGTCACCACTTTTACTGCCATAACCTCCAAGAATATAAACCGCATTTTTTTTAGGCGCTATGCCAAGTGCCGCCCTGAAACGCGGAGAAAAAAAATCTCCGCCTGCTTTAACCTGTTCCCATCTTTTTGTAACAGGGGAATATTGTTGAACCAGGTTCTTGTATTTGAGTTGGCCGTATCCGCCCATGACATAAATGCAGGAATCCCGGGGGGAGATAAACTTATTAAAATGCCAGAATTCTGTTATTTTGCCCGAATCAAAATTACCCGACCACTGCCGCTTATTAAAATCGAATGAAACCACCCGGTGCTGATCAACAAAGATGTCATAAAGTTTGCCGCTTATCGTGTCATAGATCGCCTGGTTGCCCAACCGCAGGTTGAGATGGCCCGAGGGCATCCATTGCGCCGGGTCTTGCTGGTTGTTGACCGTATAAACGAACATTGAGTCATACCCTATTACGTATAGCTTATCCTGTTTTGGGTTATACGCTACGCCTGCATCCCCCCGAATAAAAAAATTAGTGAGTTTTTGCCAATACTGGTGCTGATGTTTTATCCAGGTTGGGTTTTTTACTCTTGCAAGTTGTCTGTTGACCCAATCGTAACAGGAGTCACCGGATGTCTGGTCCAGTGGCCAAAAATATTTCAACTTTGCATGTTCAGTTATTCCAACATCCTTTATCTGCATGGGTGGCATATCCTTGGTAGCAAACTGTTCGTAATCATTTGCGCCCCACAAAAATTTATAACAGTTCATGCCGGCAGGAATATGGGCAGAACCAACGCTTTTACCATTTACAATGAACTTTAGCGTTTGATTTTCCAGGTTAAAGGTTAAACTAAAATGATTCCATTCGTCATAGATACGGGGGCTGTCTACAGAAAACCGGATATTGGAAAATTGGTCGTTGACAATTACCTTAAAATTCCTGGGCTTTTGATCATAGATAAGGTCAATATTATTGCCATTGCTAATGATCCGCAAAACGTATCCAAAATATCCTTTTTGATTGGGAATTAAACTCATGTCAAAACCAACTTCAAAATTTTTAGCCAGGCAAAGGGAGTCATCGGGAGAAATATCGAGGGAGGTTCTTTTTTCAAGGGCAGTTTCATGACTGGCGAAAGCCAATCCATATGATTGGCCTAACCCGTTAAATTGCAACAAAAATATAAATACGGCAATAGCAAAGCATCGTCTCATACGCCCAATAAAAATAAATAATTCCCCAAGAAAACAACATATTTTTTAAAACACCAACCGGTTAACCGGATTTGTTCAATATGTTATACGGGCAAAACGGCCTGCCTATTTGAACGCAGGCAATGGAATGTCTGTTTGAAGCGGCCTCAACTTTCTTAACATTTGCGCCGCTATACCCGTAAGATACAAATAATAGTCAGTGGGAATACCTGGCTCAAGGCTCTCAAATTTACTGGAACCGGAAGGTGGTTTATTACTCAATTTAAAAATGGCAGTCCCCTCGTCTATCTCGTCGAACATCGCGACATAGATCATTTTCGAACCTTCTACGATAGCCCCGGTCAGTTGTTCCCAGTAAAACCGTCCGCGGTCTCTCGGGATTTGAGCCGATGCTTTATCCGGGTGCATGTTGTGCCAGCTGAAGCCCGGAAAAACAACCGGCGCATAATCAATATTATATTGTTTGCACCAGGTTATGTCCGCCGCGATACGTCCTTCAAACATCTTATAGCTGTCTTCATTAAACCGCCCAACGAACCATGGCCGTAAAATATCTGCCTTTCGCAATAACTCGTGCAGGTAGGGGTCTTTTTCAGTGTCGTTCCCAAAATTACGCCAATAAGCAGGCACGCCTAACAACACCGCACACCCTCCATATACAGGGTCATTTTTAAAAAAATCAATCAATTTTGCTGTTGCCCTAAGGTCATTATGTCTTTCCGGGAACCCCACGCCCCAAATACCCACGAGTGGTTTACCATTATGATATAAGTACGTTTGGCCATTACCACGGCCTGCAATATGAATGCTGTCAACAAGGTATTTCCAGTCGTCTATAATTAGCTGCCAATCCCTTGCACTGCTGTCAAGCCCTGCAAAGTCGTACATGATGGCAATGGCCCGGTGGTATTGAACAGATGATGCCAATGCGTTTTTTAATAAATGATTATCGTGTGCTAAATTCACCGGATCCTTGATGGCCGTAACTGCCCGCTGTAAAAAAACACCGTCCAAACCGTATTCTTTCATCCACCTGAAATGTGTGGATACGGTTGTACTATCGTAGCAACTGAACAAATAAGCCGGGCTCCCGTCTCCCAGGTGGAATGGAGTAATATAAGTTTTGGCATATTCGCTAACGTCCGGCCAAAAATCAAACTTACAGATGTCCGGTTCAAACCGGCCATTTTTTGCAAAATGGTTCCATCCCATATTGGCGCCATCACCAGGGGCGTTAAACCAGCCCTGGTACCCAGCCATAATAAGGCCCTGGTAAGTTGGAAACGACGATGAATCACTGTATTTATGCTGGGCAAGCGTGTTTACAGCGACAAAGCTGAGAGCTAAAAATAAAACGGGCCTTTTTTTCAAGTAAAAATTGTTTTCGGGTGTGCGGTGTATGTTATAAAAAACTTAACCATGGCAGTTGCCATGGTTAAGCCAGATTTTAAAACGGGTTAATAGCCCGGGTTTTGCGCCCATTGGGGGTTTTTCAGCATTTCATTAATCGGTATTGGCGCGTAATATTTATCCTGGATATCCGCCAGGCTCGTTGGGCTGATCGGATTGTCCATAGGGCTTCTCGCAGCAACCACCTGCGGAAGCAACTGAAGGCGCTGGATGTCAAACCAACGGATACCCATTTCAGCACTGAACTCATATGACCGTTCATAAACAACAGAATCCCGGAAAGCGGTAGCCGAAAGGCCCAATGTGAGCGGTGGCTCACCTGCCCGTGCCCGTACCTGGTTGATAGCTGCATAACTGTCACCCGTAGGCCCGCCAGCCATAGCCGATGCCTCAGCGTAAGCAAGGAGCACCAGGGGATAGCGGATTACATCCGTAGTCTTATTCGTACTTGGGTTCATTGATATGATCACTGAATCCGTTTCGTATATTCCGTCTGCAACGCCATTGGTAACCAGGCCTGCCCTGAATTTTTTGTAGAACGGATGCTGGTTCCTTGTTTCGTTTGACCAGTAAGGAACAAGCTTAAAAGTCCCATCCGGTTGCAAAAGCTTAATGGTCGTATAAAACTCCTCGTCTGTTCTTTTGCAAACAGGGGCAGCTTTAAAATAGTTAAGTTCAGAGTAAAATTCCTCCCAGCCGAAATTGCCGTCCTCTCCATACTCTTCCCACACCCCGGAACAATCCCCGAACAACCGGTTAGGATTGCCGCCTGCAACATTAAAATGAAGAGCGAAAACACTTTCTGAATTATCGTTGGTAGTAAATACCTGCCCATAATCCGGCACCAGGCTATATTGGCCCGCTTTTATTACGGTATCGGCTTCGGCTGCCGCAAGTGCATAGTTGCTGGTCTGGTTTAAAGGCCAGGTGGCCATAGTGAGATACACCTCTGCCAGCAATGAGCGCGCAGCATTCTGTGTTGCTTTGCCTGACAGTTGTAATGACCCGCTATAAGCAGGAAGAAAGCTGATAGCAGTCTTAAGGTCGCTCACGATCTGCGCGTATACCGTGCCTATGGAATCCCTCGGCGGCCTGTAGTCCGCACTCACCTTGGTGGTAATAACAGGCACAGGGCCAAATGTTCTTACCAGGACGAAATAGCTCCAGGCCCTGATGAAAAAAGCCTGCCCCGCGGCTGCATTCTTTGTGGCTTCATCTCCTGCTACCCGTTGATAGTTGTCGGTCACATTATTACATTGGTAAATCGCGGCCCAGGGAGTGTACCACACATGTCCTGCAAGAGACCCGTTGCCCGAACTGCCATTCAACTGATCAAATTCACGCTGATCTGACTTACCAAGGTTTGGATCTGCCGTCAGGTCATCAGAACCGAAATAGGAATATAACGGAAAGTCGAAGGCATAGCCACCATCTACAACCAATCCCTGGAAAATAGCTGTCACTGCTCCGTCCAGGTCCGCCTGGGTCTTAAAATAGTTTCCTGGCGTTAGAGCCGCTTTGGGGTCCTCATTCAGTTTTGAACATCCCAGGTAAACCAGTGTAACCAGGAATATAAATGGAATTAATTTTTTTATTTTCATAATAGCAGATTTTGTAAAAC
>JABDFW010000106.1:0-659 GCA_013286305.1 Bacteroidota bacterium | reverse complement strand
TATTTAACATATATCATTAACATTAAAATCCTAGCCTGCATCCAATGGTATATGTCTTTGGGTTTGGAACAACCGCCATTTCCACGCCCTGCAATAAAGCATTGCCTGCGTTGGTAACTTCAGGGTCATACCCCGGATAATTGCTGACGGTAAACAGGTTCTGACCGCTGACATAAATCTCAGCACTTTGAATGCGGGCCCTGCTCAAAATAGTTTGTGGGATCCTGTATGACAGAGAAAAATTTTTAAGTTTTACAAAATCTGCACTATAAACAAACCTGCTGCTGTTGGTAGGCCACTGGGTAGTTGTGCTGAAATGAGGGATGTCTGTTTCGTTTTGGGGGGTCCACATTCTTGTTGCATCTTCCAGGGTTGCGTTACGTACTCCCGGAGCCTGGCCCCATGTGTATGCCAGTGTTTGAGAATATATTTGCGAACCGCCCTGGCCGGCGAACATAAAGGTGAGCGTAAAATTGCCGATACTAAAATCATTGATAAATCCCCAGGTATATTTAGGCACTCCATTTCCGATTGGTACATAGTCACTCTGGTTAATGTGCCCGTCATTATTAACATCTAAGTATTTAGCATCGCCGGGCACATTGCCGTAAACTGCAGCCTGCGCTGCTTCTTTACTTTTCCAGGTGCCGAGAAATTTA
>JABDFW010000105.1 GCA_013286305.1 Bacteroidota bacterium | reverse complement strand
GGTTTCCGCCGAAGACGGCCGCTGGATGTTCCTCATCATTTTACTTCCCATAGCCCTGTATCCGCTGGTTACTGAAATAACAATGAGGGGGCAAACAATAGGGAAAAAAATAATGGGCATAAGGGTAATAAACGAGGGTGGGGGTAATGCCACTATCAGCCAGTTCGTCATTCGATGGCTGCTGCGTGTTTCCGACCTTTTTCTTTTAATCATCATACTTGTTGTAACATACAACGCATCTCACGGCCAGTCAGTAGATATTGGCACGCTCCTTTTCTTTTTGCTGATAATTACCGATATCCTCTGCGTTATTATCACTAAAAAATCGCAACGGATAGGTGATATTGCGGCAGGCACTATTCTTATAAACCTCAGGTCAAAAGCCGGGCTTGATGAAACCGTATTTATGGAGATGGACGACAATTATGTGCCCGTTTTTCCACAGGTAATGAAATTAACAGACAGGGACCTGAACATTATAAAATCGGTTTACAATACAGTAGTTAAAAAGAATGATTATGCCCTTGCCGAGCGAACTGCCGAAAAAATTGAAACGGCTTTAAAAATAAGAAACACACAACACCCGCTTACTTTTTTAGAAACCCTGCTAAAGGACTATAATTATCTTTCAACAAAATAAGAATATAAATTTTTATACATCCCAGGGGTTGAATATTTGCAAGTCTGTAATATTAGTGAAATCAGTAACATTGCGTGTGAGCAGTGTAAGCCCATGTATAATAGCTGTAGCGGCTATAATGGCATCAGGAAGTTTGATGCGGTACATTTTTTTCGAATGTCAGCGGTTTTAAGTTTTATGGGTTGTTCCAGTTCTATTACAAGCGAATCATTTATAAAGCTGTGAAGCACCTGGAAATCCTTTGGAGTAGTGGTTTTCCAACAAAGCAATTCGATTTCTGTAATAGCAGTTATTATCGGCTGTTCACTCTTCAGTACTCCATCAATAAATTTTTCAGCAGGCGGGGGAAACAATTGCTGCAGGTAATAAATGGCGGTATTGGTATCCCATAAATGCATCATTCCCATCCGTTACGCAGTTCGTTTAATTGATTGTCAACATCGGCTAAGGGCTGTTTTGTCATAACCCCTTTGTATTCGGCTGCCCAGTTAACTGCTGTGCCTGGCTGAGCATTTTCCCTGCGCATGCGAATAAGTTGCAGCAATTCCAGGTCCTGCAAAAGCCTTATCGCCTTATTATTAAGTATATCTATTGTTATTGTTTGCATTTGTTTACCGACAAAAGCCATTTTTTTTACTAAAAAACTCACTTTCGTTATGGAGTTTGCTAAAAAAACTTGTTTACATAGTAAAATTATAATAATAATGGTTCAAAAACAATTCTCCTTCCAGTGCCTAAGGCAAAAGGGCTCTGTGTATTGGATGACTAACTCTCTAATCACCAAAAAATTAGCTTTTTATTTACTCTGCAAAGGATGGTTTTAAATAAAAGACCTGATTATAATACTTTAATAGTGATTATTAAAAATACAATTATCATTACTACAAGCAGAACAATACCTGATATTTTAAAGTACGAGCGCAGATCGTTCAGGCCTTCTTCCAACTCATCCTGGGCAACGTTCTCAATGCCCTTTTTTGTCTTTGCACCAAAATTAAAAAGGTAAATACTTACCGTTACACTTATTGCAGTCATAATACATGCAAAAAACAGGCTGCCATTCCTCATACTGTTTAAAAGCGTGATAGCGCTTGCAATAAAGCTGAATATTGCCACAACCCTGGCCCATATTGCGGCCATGCGTATATCACCTTTTAGTTTTTCAGTAAATGAAAACTCGAAGATAGAACCTGGCTTATTGGTTTCTTCCATAAATAATTTTTTATGTGTATCCTAAACGAACAACACCAAAAACAAGCGTTAAAATATAAAGCATACCACCAATACCGGATAATATAAAATAAATTTTAAGCGATGCCACACCCTGCTCAACCTTTTGTACATCCTGTTTTGCCATGCCTTTTTTAACTTTAAGTGCAAAATTAAAAAGCAGCCCAAGGAATGCACAATAGATGATTATTACGATAACAAAAGTACCAGCCACATAATAAGTGTATTCTCCAAATTTTGAATATAAGCTCCTTTCTATCGAATCTGAATCAAGCAATGCAATAAGCACACCGAGTACTATAGAACCGCCCACCACGTATAACTGGAAAAACACCCATTTGCATATTTGTTCAAATGAGTAAATAACACTTTCAGAAATAGTGATATCAAAAAGTGAAGGGGCCTGGGTTTCCCCGGTCAAATCTTCCATAATAATTTTTTAAGAGACGATCATTCGTATCATATATACAAAAGGTATTATCGAAACATGATACCTAATAATAAGACAATCAATATCAGTGCATAAATGGAAATTACAACAATGGTAAGAATGCCCCAATACTTGCTGAATATTTTTAATTGATTGAAGGATTCATTTAATAATTGCTGATCATTGGCAGCGATAGCCTTAAGCATTTTATTGGCGAAACTTAGCCTGAAAAAACATGGAATTAAATAGAGTGCAATAAAGAATACATAGAACAGCATAGCGCCTGCAAAGGCACCGGTATTATAAGACGTGGAGCTATACCTGTTTCCAAAGGTTGAAAGGTTTGAAAAAAGATAGCTACCACCAAATAATAAACCCAGAATAGTTAAAAGAGACATTATGATGCCGATAATTGCCAAAAAGCGGTTCCATTTAGCGATCGATATTAAATGGCTTTGGGTAATATCATCAATACCTAAAGTAAATAAAGATGATTGTTCAGTGTCCATGTTCGGATGTTTAATAAGGTTGAAAAAATAATTATCTACTGAAACTACGTAAAATGGTTTAAAAAAAGCAAAGTATTTGTATTTCTGCTACAGCAAGGTCGGATTTCTTATATGAAGGCTCTTTTAGGGCTTAGAAAGGTGAACAAAATATTGAACTTGGATCGCAGGTTTAAACTTTTTTGAAATTATAGCATCTAAAAAATAACAGGGGCAGTTACATTTTAAAACATAACTTTAATCCCCCAAAAAAGTAATCGTATTAAATACTGTTATTTTTTCTTAAATATTTAAAGCAGGCACAAGACTTGCTTAATAACCCAAAATAAATAAATTATGAAACCTTTCATTTACCTGTGCTTATGCATATTTGCAACGCTAATGTTTGCATGCACCCCCGGAGCAGTTGTAGTTCACGAAAATACATACCAGCCTCCGCCACCACCGCCCCCATCTCCTGCACCTGTTCAGGAAGCTACTTACCAGGTTTTTTATGATGAGTTAAGCCCCTATGGCAGGTGGATAGACTATCCGGGTTATGGGTACGTATGGGCGCCTAATGCAGAACCTGATTTTCAGCCATATTCTTCTAACGGGCATTGGGTATATAGCGATGAAGGATGGACGTGGGTGAGCAATTATCAGTGGGGTTGGGCAGCTTTCCATTATGGGCGCTGGTTTTTTGAAGAAGGTTATGGCTGGCTATGGCTTCCCGGCAGGGAATGGGCGCCGGCTTGGGTAACCTGGGGACAATCAGGCAATTATTATGGCTGGGCGCCGCTTGCCCCACGTGTTGAGTTAAATGAGAGATATACCCCTCCGCCGCATTACTGGACATTTGTTCCGCAGGAGCACATTACCAAACTGAACGTTCACGATTATGTGATAAACAGAACCAACAATGTTACTATTGTAAAAAATGTTACTATTATAAATAACATTACCAATAACAAAACTGTTGTGAATAATAATACTAACGTTACTAATAACCGTACTACTGTTGTTTACAACAAAGGCCCGCATATTAATGAAGTAGAAAAAGTAACTAATACACATGTGCAGGTGGTAAATATTAATGAAAATAATAAACCGACACCAACTGTAGTTAATAAAAATAAGCTGGTTATATACCGGCCTGTTATTAAAGAAGAGCCCCAGGCGCAGAAAAAATCTGCGCCGAGACAGGCCGAGCAATACAAACCTGGTACACCTAAACCGCAGACGAATAATTAGTGTGCATCATATACAGATGATAAAAAAGCCGCCTCAAAAAAAAGAGGCGGTTTTTATTTTGAATTTGCACCTTCAATTTACCATAGCAGTTTATTTTATTCAGGCTTTAAATAAGTTAGTGTTTGCTTTTGTTGGTAAATAACGTTGCGGTTAAATTGTATGGCAGGTATCCATTTTGGACTATTACGGATAATATTTGTTGCGTGATAATCCAATTCGGGATAGCCTGAAGATTGCGCAACCTTTATATCATCAATACTTCCATCTTCCAGGATAAGGAATGAAACAACAACATTGCCCCACATTTGCCCTTTTTTTAATCCCCTTGGCAAATTCTTTTGCAGTTCAACAATTATGTAATGCTGCCATTCATCAGCCCCGCCGGGAAACTCAGCCACTTTTTGATAAATGTAGCCGGGTATTTCTTTACCCGATTCGTCCCAGCCGCGTTGCTCCATTATATTTCCGTCTTTGTCATAGGCAGCATAGGCTTTTGGGATATGATCTTCGTTAAAAACGTGGATAAATTTTTCCTTACCATGTTCAAAATAAGCCGAATCGGCCAAAACACCATTTTCGTAATAAGCTTTAAAAACCCCGTTTTTAATTTTTAGTGATGAATCGCCATATACCCCGTCCATTTTCATGGTATTTGTTTTTGCCCAAAAATCCTGCCTGTGCCATTCATTCTTTTCTTCAAATATTTTTTTGTAATAAATGGCATTCGCTTTCCCTGTTGGGCTCCAGGCGTTGTCAAAATACAGGTAACTTGTATCCGCCTGTGCCCTGATGCCTTGAAAAAAAGCCAATAAAATGAAAACCAGGAATATTTGCCGCATAAGCCGATTAATTAAATAAAGCTATATAAGTTTACGAATAACAAACGAAACCGGATTGAATGACGCATATAAACCCTATTAACCTTTCATAAAAATTGATTAGCATCTGCAATGAATAAACCGGTAAGGGGTTGCGGAAGTTGCTTATTTTGTTTCTTTATTTTCGCCCTTTCGCCTTAAAAGTAAAGCAGGCATGCAATTTGAAAATAACTAATAAACTTTATTCCATGGCAGACCACAAAGTAAAAGTACTTGACATACAGCCGGTAACCCACAATGTACATGCCTTTACCGTTGAAAAGCCCGCAGGGTTTACATATACACCCGGGCAGGCTACTGATTTGTCTATTATAAAAGAAGGCTGGGAAAAAGAAAAGAGGCCCTTTACATTCACCTCGTTACCTGATGCGGGGGTGTTACAGTTTACCATAAAAAGCTATACTGACCATAATGGCGTTACCAACCAGTTGTTGCAAATAAAACCAGGTGATATATTTGAAATAAGCGATGCCTGGGGCACCATTGAATACAAGGATGAAGGTGTATTTATTGCCGGCGGGGCAGGGGTAACACCATTTATTGCCATTCTGCGGCATTTATATTCAACTGGTAAAGTTGGAAATAATAAACTATTCTTCTCCAACAAAACAACAAAGGATATTATTTTAAAAGAGGAGTTTGAAAAAATACTTGGCGAAAATTTTATCAATATTATCACGCAGGAGGAAACGCGCGAACATTATTATGGCAGGATAGATAAAGCTTTTCTTCAAACCCACATCTTCAATTTTAAACAGCCTTTTTATGTTTGCGGGCCCGATGCGTTTATTGCCGCTATTCTCGATGCATTAAAAGAATTAGGCGCAAACCCGGAGGCGCTTGTATTTGAGAAGTAAGGGAGAGAAGAAGTTCATGGTTCATGGCTCATAGTTCATGGAAAGAAAACCTATAATTAATTGAAAAACTTTTAAGTTTATAAACATAAACCTACTGCCTTTACTATGAACCGTGAACTATGAACAAGACGCCTTATTTCTTAAAATCAAACAGGGTGGCAGTAAATTCCCCGCGTTCGTGCTTTTTAAATAGTATGCCAAAGTTGCCTTTATACCGCAGTACTTTAGGCAACAGCAAGCCATCTGCTTTAGTCATTTCCACTTCCATGTCCACATCAAAATCATACACGGCGGCTTTGTAACTTAGCTTATACACCC
Source organism: Bacteroidota bacterium (assembly GCA_013286305.1). Taxonomy (GTDB): domain Bacteria; phylum Bacteroidota; class Bacteroidia; order Chitinophagales; family Chitinophagaceae; genus JABDFW01. The sequence goes on along the minus strand of JABDFW010000105.1, from coordinate 4,269 downwards.
TTGCGAGCACTTCCATTGTCCTGTAATCAAACCAGGTAGTCATCTCATCTACAACAATATTGCTGCGCTGGAAAAAGCCAAGATCCTCTTTGGGTTTGATAGAGAATACGTAGGCATAGCTACCTTTATAACTTATAAAATCAAGATGGTAGTTATATAATTTGTGTGCATCATCATCGTACAAGTCAAGTTTATTACCAATAAAGGGAATACCGGGAATTTTTTTGCCCGGATTAAAAAACAGCATTTTTAGCTGCTCCCTGTGCTTATCCATACCACTTTTGCCTTCTGTGGTTAGTATAGAGCCTGCTACAATATTATTTTCGCCGCAGACCGGCGCTTTTGAGAAGAACAGCCCTGCATACATATCGGCAGTGGTGTAGTTATAGCCGCCTTTGCGGTCAAAAAAATCCCCGGTTGTTTGCTGTTCCAGTACTTCTGTTGTTCTGCAGCCATTTGCCCTGTGCTGTCTTGTTTTGCTATTGTATGTTGCTTTGGTATTGTCTTTTTTATCGGGTATGCGTATATAATTGTATGCAGAATATTCAATAACACGCAGTGTGCGGAATGCTTTATAAAAAGTTGTATCGTTTTTTATACGCCTTAAAATGGAGGCGTAATCAAGGTTACCGCGTATTATTGCAGGAGGTAAAGTAAATTTTTGATGATCTACTATCACAGTGGTATCCTGTGCTGACAGTTGCAGGTAAAAACAAATAAACAGAAAAAAAATTATTGAGGTTTTCATTTAGGGAAAGCCATTTTATAATCAACTTTCACCTTTCCCTTGGTTATGTCCGCTAATTTGCCCTGTAACAGTTTTCGCTTAAAGGGTTTTATGCGGTCAATAAAAAGTTTGCCTTCAATATGGTCGTATTCGTGCTGTATTATGCGTGCTGTAACGCCAATAAAAGTTTCTGTGTGCAGCTCAAAGTTTTCATCCGCGTACGTTAATGTTATTTCTTCCGGCCGCGTTATATCTTCCCGTATTTTGGGTATGCTCAGGCAGCCTTCGTTATAGCTCCAGTCGTCCCCCCTGAATTCTTTTATATGGGCATTGATGAATATTTTTTTAGTACCGGGGTCGTCGGGATATTTTCCTTTATCTTCCTCATCCTGGTTAGCGAAAATTTGGGTGCTGTCCATCACAAAAATGCGTATGTCCTTATTTACCTGGGGCGCTGCAAGTCCAACGCCGTTACTTGCATACATGGTTTCCCACATATCGTCAATCAGCTTTTGCAGATTAGGATAATCCGGCGAAATATCCTTTGCTATTTTTCGTAAAACCGGCGAACCATATGCTACAATGGGTAAAATCATACTTTCTCTCCTTCTCCACATTACCGGGAGTTATATAAAACTGCAAATATGCAAACAAAATTTTAAAACTAACGTAATTCCACTCAGTAAGTTAGTTAGGGTTATTCAAATATTCCTGCAGCATTATTGCGGCTGCCACCTGGTCAATATTCCCTTTTTTTTGCCTGTCTTTTTTCTTCATACCCATCAATACCATTGCCTGCGAAGCCATGCGGGACGTGTAGCGTTCATCTACCCTTTTAACGGGTATTGAAGGGAACTCTTTTTGCAGTCTTTTTATAAATTCATTCACCAACGGCGTGGCGTGGGTATCGCTTTCATCCCAGTTTTTCGGATCGCCTATCAATATTAACTCCACAGCCTCCTGCTGAAAATATTTTTTAAGATAGGCCAATAACTCTTTGGTTTCAACCGTAGCCAATGCTGTTGCAATAATTTTCAAGGGGTCTGTTACGGCCAAACCTGTTCTTTTTCCGCCATAATCAATACAAAGTATTCTTGCCATAATATCTCAATTCCTAAAGGGGTTATTGTTTTATAGTATTAAAACTGCAAAACTACGCATGAATGCTGTTAGTTACCATAAATAAAACCCCGCCAATTGACGGGGTTCACGTTTTAAGAAGGGCCCTGGTTACAAATAATTTATTGACAAGTTAATGGAAATGTAAGGTTTGCCGTAACCGTATTGGTAGTTGCGTTGTAAGTGGCGGTTCCTTCCAGCCCGTTTTGTGCCGGAAAGTTTGTGTTTGTTTTGTCAAAAACTCCTTGTGTTACGTACCACCCGCCGTAATAAGTTACTACAAAATAGGTAGCTCCCTGTTCTAACTGCAGGTCTGCCTGCCCCTTTATTACCGGAACAATTATCCAGTCCCACCAGGCGCTGTTTAGTTTGTACAGGTAAACCCATGTGCTAACCTCCGTTACAATATTTTTATTGGTGCACTTACCCTCTACATTCAAATGCACATTTACTAATTGCGGTGGTGCAGGTGGGTTTATTGTTATATCTATAGTGCCTTGTGTGCAGGGGTTAAACAATGCGGTTTCTGCTATTTTTGATGTAGGGTCGCCTCTTCTTGTATAAACAACAATCTTTGCCTGCCCTATATCCGGCACGCGGGGAATTGTTGTAACAAGGCCATCATACAAGGTTGCCACCGTTCCCCAGGTATCATCGGTATATAAACCACCAAGATATTGCCCGTTTGCATCTACTAATACCATTTCGTATTGAGGCCTGAACCCCGCAGGCGAAGGTATATGCACTTTTACAGTTAGGGTTGATCCGCAGGCAGCAAACCACCAGTCAATATTCCAGCACGATAGATGGCTTGCCTGGAAACTAATTGCCTTTTTGCCGCTTGTAGTGCTTAAATAAACGGTAGCGGTACTTTCATATTTCCACTGGCCGGTTTGTTCGTTCATGCTCCAGATAGGAATGGTATCCCCAACGTTTAAAGGCGCGTTCGTTAATGGATTGATAAGGCCATCGTTCAATTCCGCAGCAACATTTATTGGTTTCGAAAACCCTTTTACCTGCGTGCTGCCTGCCGTCATATTGATAGAAAGAAACCCACCTGTTTTAAAAGTGAGGTCATGCAAAGCCTGCCCGTTATATGTTATATCAACCGGGTTAAACCCTCCCGGAAATGAAAGCACGGAAGATTGGGTACCTGTGCCAAAATGTATCACTTTTGTTTCGAGGCCAGAAGCGGTAATAGCATTGCCGGATGCATCAAGCATTTGTGTTCCGCCGGAAATATTTATGGTTGATGTTTCCGTCATAGAACCAACAGCAGGGGTAGTGATGGTAATGTCACCTGAAACCCCGTTTGTTAAAATATCATTTTGATCTTTGAATGATGTGCCGTCAGGAGGATTGGCGTATTCAACAGCATAAAGCACATGGCTCACCGGCATAGTATCGTTTGTAACAATAAATGTTTGGGAAACAGGTGCAAAGCCGGGAATAGTTGCATACACATTAAACACAACCGGGTTTGCAGGTGAAGGCGTGGCTGTTGAAACCAAAGCAAGCGGTAAAAAGCCATTCATTACTTTAAAATCAGTGCCACCATCCCCCATTATTACTTTATCTGCATCCTGCCCTGTTATTTGTACACTGAAGCTGGATGGTAATTGGGTAGAAGAACTATTGTTTGCGTTTACAAAGCGGATAAGCACAGGAGATTTATATACATCTGTATTAACTGTCCAGGTTATGCCATCCGTTGGCTTTTTGCAACTATTAAAATAGCAGGTTATTAATATTAATATTGCGGTGGCCCTGGTTAAAAAATATTTTGCTTTCATATATTTTATGCTATAAATGATTCTATAGTTTAAAGTTAATATTCAGTTGCAGAACAGGCAGCCAGCGGTAGTTGCTTATGTTTTGCTGTAATTGGTCGTTATTGGCTTCATTAGGCTGCAGGGCGCCGATAGCGACAATAGTTGTTGTAGGGGCCGATAAATAATAAGTGCCCAAATCAAGGTTGACATTAAAGAACAGGCGTGGAAATGTTCTGAAAAAACCTAATCCTAAATAAGGCGCAACGCCCTGCCATGAGGATGTTATTATCATATTACCCATTTGCCCCGGCGTAAGTACTATATTACCATATTTACTGGCATTATCCGGTGTTATAGTTAGCGAAGTAGTGCCATTAATAAAATAACCGGCCCCAAAAGCAAGCCGGAAACCGCTGCCCTCAAAAGGCTGAAAATCTGCAAGAAGATGAACATTGGTAAAATTTATATTAAGGCTTAATTGGGCAAATTTACCGGGGTAACGCCCGCGCCCAACCGCGCAGTAAGCTTTGGCAAAAAGCCATACCTGAAATCGGCGCCAAAGCCCTGTGTGCCCGCAAAAACTGAAAATTCTTTTCTTGGTTCAAATCCAGGTATGATGCTGTGCATAGCGCTACCAGGATATATTTCGCT
>JABDFW010000104.1 GCA_013286305.1 Bacteroidota bacterium | reverse complement strand
TAATGAAGATTGAGGATGTTCCTAAAATTGATTTGATTAAAAGTAGGAAAGTTGCCAAATTATTAAAGTTGGATGAAGAATCGGTATTCGATGATGGATTTTGGAATAAATTTGAACAATATATTTTAGAAAATAGCTAAAATTTCCGGCGCTCATCATAGCGTGTAACTAAAGCAAAAGCTGTAACCGCTCTCCGTATGGCCCTCCCGCAATCGCCATCACCCCTCACTCCAACTCTTTCAATATATTTTCGGCATCTGAAACTATCTTAACATAACGTTTAAATACCCACCGGCTAAAAGGATAAAAGAATGGGAACGCAATGACATAGTACAGCCATACATCGGTTTGTTTAAAAACGTCTTTCCCTGCTATTAACTTGCTCATAACAGGCAGTATTACCAGCATTAGTATCGCAGATAAATAAAAATTTACCTTTTGAGCAGACACAAATTGCATTTTGGCCTTTGAGTATTGCAGCAAGGACTCTTTGTAATTATTTTTTGAAATATTTACCCCGCTGATTTTTGAAATTGATCTCAGGGACAAAAAACATAGTAAAAATAAAATTATTACAGAACTTATACCGCACCCCAGCAGGTACCATGTGTTTAACTGCTGAATATTAATGAGGATATACAAAACCGGCACCGCACAAAAGAATGCCCCTATTGTTTCAGGCACCTGCACTTTACTTATTTTATTTCTGTAGCCTGCCCGTGTCATTTTAATAACTAATGAATCAGTGATTGCTTTTTGTTTTTCAACCTCTGCAGACATTTGCCCCCAAAGGGCTTTCATTTCTTCCAGTTCCATGATTTTTTTATTTTTTGATTTGAGAAATTATTTTTTGCTTTATCCTGCCTAACCGTGTGCCTACATTGGTAACAGAAAACCCGGTTATGGCCGCTATTTCGTCGTATGTGTTTCCTTCCAGGTAAAGAAGTATGATGCCTTTTTCCACAATATCTAATTTTTTTATAACCGCATATAAAGCTTCAACCTGCTCGTCTTTCAGCGTATCGTGTGTAACTGTTTTATTTATCAGCGTGTCATCAATAGGCAGATGGTTTCCCTTTCTTTTTTCTTTGTTTAAATAAGCAATGGATGTGTTTAAAGCTATACGGTACATCCACGTACTTATTTTAGCGTCATTTCTAAATGAGTCAAAAGATTTCCAAAGCTGATAAACAATTTCCTGGTACAGGTCCTGCGCATCCTCCCTGGTATTCGCATATACCTTTGTTACCTTGTATATAAGGCCTTCATTTCCCTTTATAACCTCAATAAACGCTTCTTTATTTTGCATGTAAAAATGTGCTACAGCTTATTAGTATATAAAAGGTGTAGAAAATCACAGCAAAAGATAAATATTTTTAAATTAAAGGGTGGGGAAATAAATAAAGAGTGGCACAGTGCAGATTACCCGGCATGGTTAGCACTACCGCCCGACAAATAGATGTGGGCAATTTTCGCTTATCTTTAGCAAACGGGCGTACACAACATAATACACGGCTTTAAAAAGTGCTGCGGGGAAGATAAATATTATGAATACTGACATTGATAACGATTGGATGCACATGGCAAGATCTGTTACAAAATATGATCCTGCTTTTCGGGATGAAAATGGGTATTATACAAAAGACGATTGGACATCCCGTAGTGATATAGGTAAAATTTATGATGGAAGATCATTTACATTGGAACTGTATTTGGAAACAGAGCAAAAGTATATTGCAGCAGCAAAATTATTTTTCCAGTTTCATAATTGTTCAGCAGTATTGATAGGCTCATTAGAAAAGCGCGCTTTTTCAGCAGGTGAGAGTTCATTTCCTGATTATGAGAAGGCAAACCTTGTTTATCATCAAATGGCCGAAAACGGTATTATTTTATTAAATGATCTGGATACTGTTACCAGGCTAATTTTAAGAGAGTATATATGGTGCGAATTATTTTGCGCCCAATCAAAAGATATAGCCGTAAGATTTGGGTATGATTATTATATGTATTTTAATTCACCGCTAACAATGGAAGGGTTATTTAAAACAATTGAGGAAATGGGTTTGTTTATTTGGTAATAATCCGCCGCCCCTGGAGTGTAAGTAAAACAAAAGCTGTAAGCCGCTCTTAGCCTGATTAGTTTGCGAGGAGATCAGGGGTGCGGTTATCAATTTCATAATTGACTGGTAAGCAATTAAAAGATTTTTACTTTCGCTGATATTTCGCCCATATGAAATTATTTAGAACGGTTTCGGAAGCAGAAAGGAATGATTATAACGTAAACAAGATATTGAGAACCGGCAGGAACACTTTGGAGGCTAAGCAGTTTTTTAAATCCGAAATCGCTGTCCAGGAATTTATCAGGAGTTGTAAATCGCAACGGTATTTCCCTCCATATAAGCATCTTTTTACTATAGATATTGATGAACATTGCTTAAATCAAATCCCCCATGATGAACAGGAATTAGACCGGTTTACTGCAATAACTATCTCTGAAGTGGATTTGCCTCAGTTCAATAATTGTATTAACTTTGTAGAGCAACATGTTGTCTGAACATACATATAGATTTAAAGCCAAAATAACACTCTATCCCAGTGAATTGGGTGGTAGGCTAAAGCCTGTCTATACGGGCTATAGGCCTTCGTTTGTGTTTAATTCCAAAAAGCATTATTCAGGTGAAATTCGCCTGATTGACAAAGAAATATTGATGCCCGGAGAATCTTCAAAAGTAAATATCCGGTTATTACCTGCCCGTACTATTCGTATTTTGAAGCCCAACGATGCTTTTACTATTTCCGAGGGTAATAAAACCATTGGAACAGGTGTTATTGAAAAAGTTGAATTACAAAAGGCATAATCCTCTAATTAAGTTTCCTCTTTCGTCAAGAGTCTCCTTTTAAAGCCAATCTGCTAATGCCAGGAATCTGTGGCATACCGGATTAAAGGTAAGTTTATATCAAAAAGTTCTATATGCCCGTTAAACCGCGGGGTAATCTTTAACGGACGACATCTTTTCAAAAAGATGTCATCCGTGGTTAGTCTTATGCTCTAAAAATAAATTGCTCTTTTGTGGGGTTTAATAATTCCTGCTGCCAGTTTGCCGAAAATAGCCGTTTAAGCATCTCTTGCCTGTTTTCAAAAAAATCATTTTTCATAATATACCTGCTGGCGCCGTCCTTAAAAGTTTCATCAATGTCTTTGTGAAAATTTGAGGTAGAAAATATTACTACCGGCGTACCATCGAATTTATCATTATCCCTTATTTCACGCAGGCACTCTTTTCCATTTTTACGGGGCATATTTATATCAAGAAAAATAATATCGGGGGGCGGGGGGCTGCCAACTTTAGCAAGCAGGCTGGTAAGTTTTTGCCCGTCTTCTACAACAGTTACCTTTCCCGGAATAGCAGCTTTTTTAAATGCGTCTTCAAAAAAATAACGGTCATCAGGGTCGTCTTCAGCTAAAAATATATGTATATACGTCATAAGCATCAGTAATGTTTTTTGAGGGGGGAGAACAGACGGTGCTTAAAAATAGGTATTTTTTTACAAAAATTGACAGAACAATAGCTGCTTGGTTTTTATGTTTTTGTAAATTTTAGTTATTTTGTTGTGCCATCAGAAAAAAGAACTTTGAATAGCAGCCGGTAAAATCAACTATTTTATGGTCAATATAACAGATACTATTTTCCCTCTTGCGGTAAACGATGAAGCTGATTTGGCCGAAAACCACTCCCTTAACTTTACACACCTGCCGGGATATGCTTTATTTTTGTTACAAAATAAAATACCTGAAATTGTACGTACCCAACTCAAGCTTTTCCGGAAATTAAATGTGCCTGTTTTTAAATATTTTTCAGATCTGCCTGAGAAGGAACTGGAGGATCGTGGTGCATCCAGTACGGGAATATTCTTGCAGGCATTTGCAGACAATAAGGCGGCTAACTATATAAACCAGCAATTAACGGGTTGGGTAAATAACCAGTTACCGCTTATTTCGCGCAACAATATCAAGGCGGAAGACATTACGCTTATAAGCTATATCAGGAGGAGCGTCCTGCGTACTTATTTACCATGGTACACCACTGACCTGGAAATGATCATTAAAATATTGCAGGAAATTGATACATACACTACGGAATTTGATACCCGTTCTTTTAAAATATTATTCTCCATACAGGAAGAATTGCATACCGAAACAAAGGAACTTGCCCAGCTTGGTAATTGGATATGGGACCTGAAAAAGAATGTAATCACCTGGTCTGATGAAATTTTTAATATTTACCAGTTAGACCCGCAAAACATAGCGCCGGAAAACCTTGTTACGTATAATCATCCCGATGATGCGGCGATGGTGCAGGATCAGATGGCAATTTCGAGGCAAACCTTACACCCGCATGATTTTTATTACCGCATTTTATTGCCTGGGGGAGGCCAAAAAACATTGCATGCAAAGGGCCGGGTGTTGGCAGATGAAAATGGAGAAGCGTACCGTATGTTTGGAACATTACAGGATGTAACGAAGGAAAAAGAAATGGAAATGCAGGTAATGGAAAACCAAATGATCATTCAAAAAATTGCAGATCTCACCCCGTCAATGATAGCAGCCTACAATATCAATACTGGAAAATATATGTTCATAAACCAGGCTATTAACTCATTGCTTGGATATACACGGGAGGAAGTATTGGAAAAAGGAACCGCATTTTTTGTGCCTATCATTCACCCGGATGATGTACAGCCATTGCTGGAAAAAAATGCACTGGCTATTAGTGAAGCCAACAGGCTAAAAATGAGCAGTGATAAGGAATTTATTGTAGAATTTTTATACCGGATAAAGCATGCTAACGGCGGGTACCGGTGGATGCAAACTTTTGGTACCATCTTTAACCGCAATAAAAATGGTAAAGTGGAGGATGTGATCAATATTTCAATAGATGTGACTGACCAGGTTAATATTTCTGATGAACTGAAAGCAAAGCACCGCGAGCTTGAAGAAACCAACAGTAAATTAGCGCACAAAAATAAAGAGCTTGAGGCCTTTACTTATATTGCAAGCCATGACCTGCAGGAGCCTTTACGTAAAATTAAATTTTTCGTCCAGCAAATACAAGACGGCCAAACTACAACCACCGGATCAAATTATAATGCCCGGGTAAGCTCGGAGGTATCCCGTATGCAACACATGATAAACGGGTTGCTTGAATATTCGCAAATGACGAAAGAAGACAATGCCCCATTTGAGCAAATAGGCCTGGGCGCCCTTTTAGCAGAAATAAAAAATGGAATGGCGGATGAGTTAAATGAAAAACAGGCAATAATACAGATATCACAGCTGCCTGTCTTGCGGGGTATCCGGTTACAATTGTACCAGCTATTCTCTAACCTTATTCATAATTCTTTAAAATACAGCCGTACAGGTGTGGCCCCCACAATTCACATTTATTCAGAAATTGTGGAAATGCCTGGCAAATTACCCAATGCGTCAAGCTTTATAAAGATCACCCATGCTGACAATGGCATCGGTTTTGAAAATGAGTATGCCGAATATATATTTGAATTGTTCAGAAGATTGCATTCTAAAAATGCTTATTCAGGAACAGGTATCGGTTTAACCATTTGCAAACGGATACTGGAAAACCATTCGGGCTTCATAGAAGCAACCGGTATTCCTGACCAGGGCGCAACATTTAATATGTATTTCCCGGTAGATTAAAAAGGTTGCGTTTTAAACTGTTTCAATAAATTCAATTTTGCTCCATTTCTCCGGCAAATGTGTATCGTAAATACCATGGCTGTTTAATGCCATCGCAGGATGAGGGTTTATTTCTTTACCACCAACCATTAATTTTTGAAATCTCCCTAAAAACATGTTCCAAATATCGCCGTTAACTGGTGGCAGGCTTCTTCCATTGGCAAGCAATTGCAGGCTGCTCCAGGGTATGGCAATCTCTAAGCTCCAGCCTTTATCAATATCGCTGTTATCATTTAGCGTTCCGTCCACTTGCACGGCGGTTTGCAAGCCGGGCATATCAAAATTGGTAAAAGCCCAGCGAATGCCGCGTGGGTGTGTGCCTTTCCAAAAACTGACGCCGGTGCGGTCATAGTCGCCGCCAAATGTATAAGCTTGTGGATGGTGTACATCAAACTCCGGTGTGTCAAACCTGCTGTCTTTTGTGTACACATCTTTCCAAATAAAAAATACTTCATATATGGTATTGGCAGCGTTTACTTCCAGCTCGTAATAACAATCGCCGCCGTCAATAAACATTTCAAGATCGTTCTCCAAAAAAACAATGCTGTCCCTTTCTGTTTGGTATGCTTCAACAAATGGCTCTTCGGCAGTAAAGGCGATGTATAAATAGGTGTCATTCCACAATATAGCGGTCTGGGTATTGTACATGCCGGGCAGCCCGGTAACCATATCAACAAAGCGTTTGCTCCATTGGGCTGCCTGCCAAACAGGCTTATTGATGTTACCATCAATAATGATTTGGGATGATATTTTTTTAGCGGTGTAATCTGGCTGGTTCATTTTGATGCCTGTTTATTTAGCGGTTTAATCATGTTGCTACCCAGCTTAGCACCAAAGATATCTCCTCAAAAAGGGCTGCCTTTATATTCAGCTTAATGGGTAATTCTTTTTTAAATAAAAAAGGCATTTGTATTTCGCCGCCTGCTGTTTCAGTAATGGGACCATCTAATTGAAAATTTTCTTTAAAATCAATGCCGCCAAGGCTGTACCATTTAAACAGGCTTTCTTTGGCGCTCCACATAAAACCCAGCAATTCTAGGTAACTGTAGTCCGGCAGGTTCGACTCATTCATAAAATAAATATCCCTGTCATGAAGGAACTTGTGCGAAATGGCTGCTATTTTATGGGATACCAGCTCTATATCCAAACCAACCCTTTGGCCGCTGCTGACAATGGCGGCGGCATATTTACCTGTATGTGAAATGGAAAAATGGTATTGTTCCCCTGGAAGAAATGGTTTGCGGGTATCGGCTATCGTTATCTCATCATACGGAAAATCCGGGAAAAGGTATTGCAACAGCCAGCGTGCTGCCAAATGCTGTAAACGCTTGTTTGGATGCGTTATTTCGCGTTGCAAAGACACTTTTTGAAAGAAAAAGGCTTCCGGTTCCTCAATCCTCCAAATGCCCAATCTCGTGGTTTCGTTGATATTATGTTGATAAAACAGCGCCAATTTAAGATCGCGGATTTTGATGCAGATTTACGATTTATATTGCAAAGTATTTTGAAAGATATGACTATACGCAAATAGCAACCAGGATAATCCTTGGTGCCCTTCGTGTTGCATTTTCTTAGTGGCCTTCGTGGTTCCATTTCTTTTTTACCACAAAGCACTCAAAGGAAGATCACAAAGCACACAAAGGTTGTTCATAACATTGTTCAGGTTGATATATGCGGATAGTTATATTGATAGAAGCCTTTTTACAGGCGCAGACAATATTGCTCAATTATATTATTACCGTTGAAGTGTGCGACGCCGGGGACGCCAGGGTTCGCACTTCAGCCGGAAACAAAAAAAGTTCTACATGATCTTATCTGACTCACGCATTTTGGAAGAGATAGAAAAAGGTACTATAAAAATTGTTCCTTATAACCGCGAATGTTTAGGAAGCAACAGCTACGATGTGCACCTGGGCAAATGGCTTGCTAAGTATAAAGACGAAATGCTGGATGCCAAAAAACATAACCTGATAGAGTGTTTTGAAATACCCGACGACGGTTTTGTACTGCAACCGTTTGTATTTTATTTGGGGGCTACAGAAGAGTACACTGAAACACATGCACATGTGCCTTTTTTGGAGGGAAAATCATCCACGGGCAGGCTTGGCATTGACATACATGCCACCGCAGGTAAGGGCGATGTAGGCTTTTGCGGTAACTGGACGCTGGAAATATCAGTAAAGCAACCCGTAAAAATATATAAAGGCATGCCGATAGGGCAGCTTATTTATTTTCCTGTTGACGGCGAAATACTGGTAAAATATAATCAGAAAAAAGATGCCAAATATAGCGGGCAGCCAAATAAGCCTATTGAAAGCATGATGTGGAAGAACAGTTTTTAAATTACTACACAATCATTAAATGAAAAGATTCTTTCTGATAGTTTGCATGTTATGCTCATTTGCTGTTGTTCTGGCGCAAGCAGGCAATGGGGACGTGTTGAAAGATATACAAAAGTTCCAGGATGATCTTAACGGTGAGTATAAAGACCCTGCAAAGTCACCGCTTAAAGGTGAGCAGCTTACCAATTTTAAAGGCATTCATTTTTTTCCTGCCAATTTAAATTATGTAGTACAGGCAACATTTGTCCGCACACCTGCGGAAAAAACATTTAAAATGCCCACAAGCGGCGCCAAAACACCTGAGTATGTAAAATATGGGCAGGTAACATTTACATTGTTTGGCAAGCAATACAAGCTGGGCGTCTATCAATCCCTCGATTTGGCGAAAACGAAAGAATATAATGATTATCTTGTTATTCTTTTTAAAGATCAAACCAGCGGCAAAGAAACCTATGGCGGCGGCAGGTATATTGACCTTACTATTCCCACCGGCAACACCATCACCATCAATTTTAATAAAGCTTACCATCCTTACTGCGCCTACGCTGAAGGATATAATTGCCCCATACCGCCGGCAGAAAATTATTTACCGGTGCGGGTAGAGGCAGGGGTGAGGTTTTGAGGAGATGTAGTGCTTAAGAGAAGAAAAGTCCAAAGTATAAGCTAACCGCCTGAAATAAGCGTTTTATCATCTTCATTATTCAATTTTTCAATTTCTTTCTTCACTTCATTGAGTAACTGTTGTTCTGTTGGCAGGTATAATTGGTATTTGCTTGCAATAATGGTCTTATTGTTTTCCGGCAAAGTTATCTTTACTACTGCATCATTTTTATCGGCACATAATAAGATACCTATGGTTGGATTTTCAAAATCCTCTTTTTCAAAACGATTGTAATAATTTACATACATCTGCAATTGTCCAATATCCTCATGGGTTAGTTTTGAAGTTTTAATTTCAATAATTACAAAGCATTGTAACAACCGGTTGTAGAAAACAAGGTCTATAAAAAATTCATCTCCTTCCAGGTGTATTCGTTTTTGCCTGGACACAAAAGAAAAGCCATTACCCATTTCTAACAAAAAATCCTGTAAGTGCGTAATAATAGCGCTTTCCAAATCTTTTTCATAGTAGGCTGCTTCCCTTTTCAACCCTAAGAACTCTAATATCATTGGGTCTTTAATGATCTCTTTTGCGTCAGATGGTAATTTTTCTTCCCGTGCTACTGCCAAAACTTCTTTTACATCGTTGCTCATCAACAGCCTTTCAAAAAGCTGGCTGTTTACCTGGCGCTCTAATTGTCTTGCTGTCCAATTATTTTTTTCTGTTTCAGCTATGTAAAACTCCCTTTTATCTTGATTATCAATGCGTATAATGGTTCGGTAGTGCGTCCAACTGAATTGTGAACGCAGTGCGTTCACAATTGGAAAAGTGCGGTAAAATTGGCGAAACAAATTTAACTGCCGGTAAGAAAACCCATTGCCAAATTGTGGTTCGAGTTCTATAGCCAATGATTTTATCAAAAATTCACCATAACCTGCCCGTTCTTTTCCCTGCTGTTCTTCCTCGAAAATAATTTTACCAATTTGCCAATACATGAGCACCCTTTCGGTATCGACTGAACGGATAGCCTTTTCTTTTGCATTGGCGATAATAGTTTCTACCTGTTGTATGAATTCTCTTTTTAACTGCATAGTATAACCGCCAAATTACAAAATAAAAGTAGTGAATTACCATTGTGTATTAAATTGGAGCTATCAGTATCTGCTATGGGAGAGAAGATTTTGAATTTATAAATTCCCTACCATAGCCACCCGCTGTGCTCTTCTTCCCATGAACCATCAACCATGAACCCACTCCCCCTACATCACAAACCTATATCCCACACCTTTAATGGTGAGTATTTCAATGGTAGTATCAGCCTTTAAATAGCTGCGAAGTTTAGTAATATACACATCCAAATTACGGCTGTTAAAAAATGAATCGTTGCCCCATATAACCTGTAAAATATCCCTGCGGTCAATAATATTATTGCGTTGCTGCCATAGGTATTTAAGCAGCTCACTTTCGCGGTAGCTTAGCTTGCGTTCTTCTTTTTCATATACCAATACCTGGCGGTTTAAATAAAAACAGTATTTGCCAAAAGTGATTGTTTCTGCGGTTATGGGCGCCACCGTTTCTTTTTTCACCCGCAACGCATTTTCAATTCTTACAATAAGCTCTTCCATGCTAAAGGGCTTGCGTATATAATCGTTGCCGCCGGTTCTAAAACCTTTAACAAGGTCTTCCGTTTGCGTTTTGGCTGTAAGAAAAATAATAGGCACATCATC
>JABDFW010000103.1 GCA_013286305.1 Bacteroidota bacterium | reverse complement strand
AACCAGGAAATGAAGAATACACCTTTCACACAAAAGCATATCGCCCTGGGCGCTAAAATGGCTCCTTTTGCAGGATATAATATGCCCATAAGCTATACAGGCATTAATGATGAGCATGCGACCGTTCGTAATAATGCCGGAGTGTTTGATGTAAGCCACATGGGTGAATTTATTTTGAAAGGGGAAAACGCATTGGAGCTTATTCAGCGGGTTACTACAAACGATGCTGCAAAGCTTACAGAAGGCAACGCGCAATACAGTTGTATGACGAATGATGATGGTGGTATTGTAGATGATATTATCATCTATTACCTGCAGCCAAACGCCTATATGATAGTGGTAAACGCAAGCAATATTGAAAAAGACTGGAACTGGATAACCAGCCATAACACGCACAATGTTGAAATGCACAATATTAGCGAAAAGACCTGCCTGCTTGCCATACAGGGCCCTAATGCCACCAGGATATTACAGCCTTTGGCAGAAATTGATATTTTAAATCTGAAATATTACACTTTTATAAAGGGAAAATTTGCGGGCGTGGATAATGTATTGATAAGCGCAACGGGTTACACCGGCGCCGGTGGTGTGGAAATATATTTTGAAGACAAAGATGGTAACGCGGAAAAAATTTGGGATACCATTTTTGAAGTTGGTAAACCACAAGGTTTAAAACCAATTGGTTTGGCTGCAAGAGATACCCTGCGCCTTGAAATGGGCTACTGCTTATACGGAAACGATATTGATGATACCACTACGCCGCTTGAAGGTGGCTTAGGATGGATAACCAAGTTTAATAAAGATGTTGCTTTTACTGCAAAAGCCATTCTTGAAAAGCAAAAGGCAGAAGGTATAAAACGCAAGCTGGTGGGTTTTGAAATGATAGACCGCGGTATTCCGCGCCATGATTATATTATTAAAGATGCTGCGGGCAATGCTATTGGCAAAGTTACCAGCGGCACACAGGCGCCATCGCTGAATAAGGCGATTGGCATGGGATATGTTACCACTGAAAATGCAGGGTTAGACAGTGAGATATTCATTGACATACGCAACACGCCCATAAAAGCAAAAGTGGTAAAAGCGCCTTTTAGTTAATTTTTTGTAACTTAGCAGTAGAATCTTTACTAATGCATTATACCTACACAATAGAACTTGAGAATGAGAACGCAATTGAAAAACTTAAATCAATCGCCGCACAAAATGGTATTCCGCTGCTGGTAAAAAAGAAAATTCTTCCGGGAAATTTAAACGATAGCGGTGAGCGTTTGGCATCAGCATTAAATGAAATATCAGCACAAGGGGGACTTAAAAGTTTTGGCAGTAACCCGAGCGAATGGCAACGGGAACAAAGGAAAGACAGAAGTTTAACAGGAAGAGATTAGTAAAATGGTAATTGACAGCAACATAATTATTTACGCTTCATACCCCGAAAACCAATATCTGCGCGATTTTATTTCCCAAAATGCCGCTGTAATAAGTACCATTTCAATAATTGAAACATTAGGCTACCATAAGATAACCACGGATGATCTTTATAATCTGAAAATTGTTATTGATAGCGCCGAGATTGTTGACCTTACAAGAGAAATTGTTGACCGGGCTGTGATGGTAAGAATTGCGGGAAAAATATCGTTACCTGACGCAATTATAGCCGCAACTGCTTTACACTACAATTTTGAGTTGGTAACAAATAATGAAAGTGATTTTAAGGGCATTGCAGGATTACGCATAATAAACCCACTTCGTACTATTACTACTTAACCATGCCCACCATACACCTTACTACATTAATACACGCGCCGGTTGAAAGGGTGTTCGATCTTAGCCGCTGCATTAAAATGCATGAAAAAAGTACGACAGGCACAAACGAAAAGGCGGTAGGCGGCACTTACAGCGCACTTATTCAGCAGGGTGAAACAGTTGTGTGGCAGGCAAGGCACCTGTATAAAACAAGAATACATAAAACGACCATACCTGTAATGAGGCCATACTGGTTTTTTACAGATGAAATGAAAGAAGGCGATTTTAAAAGCATGGTACATCATCACCATTTTAAGCCGATTGATAACGGCACTATTATGATAGATGAGTTTAATTTTGAATCACCTTATGGCCTTATCGGCAAGCTTGCCAACGTCCTTTTTCTTACCAAATACATGAAAAGGTTTCTTGTACAGCGCAACAATATCATCAAAGAATACGCAGAAACACATAAGTGGAAAACTGTTTTGCCCGAAAAGGAAACAGTAAGATAGATTTGCCTGTACCAAAGCTGTCAACGCATGCACCGAACCCCGTATTATCTTATTACAATTGTTGGCTGTTGCCTGCTGTTTTGTTCCTGCGGAAAGTTTATTACCGAAACAGGCAAAGCATCTTATTATGGCAAAGAATTTAATGGCAAACGAACAGCCAGCGGGCAGGTATTTGACAAAAGCGACCTTACTGCCGCACACAGAACATTGCCTTTTGGCACGGTAGTTACGGTAAAAAACCTTTCAAACGGAAAAACCGTTAAAGTTAGAATAAACGACCGCGGCCCTTATGCAAGAGGGAGGATCATTGACCTGAGCGAAGCCGCTGCCGCCGAAATTAATATGGTCAGCCAGGGTACAGCACAGGTAGAGTTAAAATACAGGAGGAAGAAGAAGTAATGATCACTAACTATTTCTTTCAATTCTAAAAAGATGGCTTCCCGTGCGTTTTATCTATCAATCCCAAAAGGGATTGAATTTTAATAGCCCCATATGAAATATGGGGTAAAATGCGTTAGCCTGTTACAGAACCCTGCAGGGGTTCAATAAATAGTGCATAAATATTGAACCCCTGCAGGGTTGATGAAAGAACACGCTCTCAGCACCCGCGTTACACGCGGGGCTATTCATATTCAACCCTCGTTGAGGGTTGTAATCCGGGCGTGTTCAAAATCAGGCTACCGGTCATTCGGCTCAACCCATCGGAACTTCCTGTAACCCCATTATATTTGTTATAGTATATGCCAACGATAATCTTTACTGTTACCAACGATCTTAGCTACGACCAGCGTATGCAGCGTATATGTACGTCGCTGGTGCAGGCGGGATACAGCGTGCTGCTTGTTGGCAGAAAGATGGACGGTTCAAAGCTGCTGGAAGAAAAATCGTTCCGGCAAAAAAGATTATCATGCCTGTTCAACAAAGGGTTCTTATTTTATGCTGAATATAACCTGCGTTTATTCTTCTGGCTGCTCTTTCAAAAAAAGGATATCCTTTGCGCTATTGATCTTGATACCATCCTGCCTGTACTTTTTGTTTCCTCAATCCAAAATAAAAAAAGGGTGTATGATGCACACGAATTGTTTACCGAACAAATAGAAATTGTATCAAGGCCCTTTGTACGCAAGTTTTGGCTGGGTATTGAAAAATTTGCAGTAACCAGCTTCATACATGGTTATACCGTAAACCAATTTATAGCAGGTGAATTTAAACGCAGGTATGGTGTTACTTACGAGGTAATTAGAAATTTACCCGTTTATACAGAAGATCCGGGTATAAATATTTATGATGGCGAAAAGTTTATCATCTACCAGGGCGCGGTTAACGAGGGCAGGTGCTTTGAAACATTGATACCCGCAATGCAACAGGTTAATGCAAAATTAGTTATCTGCGGGCAAGGTAATTTTTTTGAACAGGTAAAACAACTCATTAAAGAAAACAGCGTAGAAGATAAAGTGGAATTGAGGGGCTATATTTTGCCCAACCAACTAAAAGCACTAACCCCCAACGCATGGATTGCCGTTACTTTGTTTGAGGGCACCGGGCTTAACCAATACCACTCATTAAGTAACCGTTTTTTTGATTATATAATGGCGGGTGTTCCGCAGGTTTGCGTTGGCTACCCTGAGTATAAAGCAATTAATGATGAATATCAAATTGCCTGTTTAATAAATGACACGGATGTTGAAACAATTGCCGCCGCACTGAACAAATTGCTATCTGATAATGTTCTACATACATACCTTGCGGGTAATTGCATTGAAGCGAGGAAGTATCTGCAATGGCAGGAGGAAGAAAAGAAGCTGGAAGCATTTTACAATACCCTATAACCATGCTCCCCTTTCAAGAGGCTTTGGGAGCTGATAAAATAGTAAACCCCTTAATGAACAAATGTTGGAAAAGCATCTGCATATCATTAGCCTTACTGTTCCTTACCCCGTTGATTATGGCGGCGTTTATGATCTTTTTTATAAGCTCCGGGCACTACATGCACAGGGCATTAATATACATCTCCATTGCTTTGATTATGGCCGCGGCCAGCAACCCGAGCTTAACAAGTATTGTACATCGGTAGATTATTACACACGCAAAACGGGTTATGAAGCGCTGTCGCTAAGCCTGCCCTATATTGTGAAAAGCAGGAAAAATGAGGCCCTGTTTAACAACCTGCTGAAAGATAATCATCCTATTTTAATGGAAGGTATTCACTGCTCTTATCTTTTAACAGATGAAAGGTTTAATAACCGTAAAAAATTTGTGCGCCTGCATAATGTTGAATTTGAATATTATAGAAGCCTTCATGCTGCAGGCAAAAGCCCTTTGCTCAAATTCTTCTTCAACCGCGAAAGCCGCATACTTAAAAAATATGAGTTTCGTGTAGCCAATAAAGCCACCGGCTTTTTTGCTGTAACCCCGGCTGACAGGGATGTCTATCGCAATACATTCAACTGCAGCTCCATAGAATATTTGCCATTGTTTTTGCCGGATGACTGGCAGGTACAATGCCTGCAGGGCATGGGTGCATACTGCCTTTATCACGGCGACCTTAGCGTGCCATTGAATGAAAAGGCTGCAGCGTGGCTTATTACCAAAATGTTTACCCAGCTTGATATACCGCTGGTAATTGCCGGCAAAAACCCGTCTGAAGCGTTACTAAAGCTTGCGCAAACACAGGAGCAAACCTGTGTTGTTGCCAACCCGTCGCAAACAGTGCTGCAGGACATGATATCTAAAGCGCATATTAATATACTGCCTTCGTTTAGCAATACCGGCATAAAAATTAAGCTGCTGAATGCTTTATTCAATGGCAGGCACTGCTTAGTAAACACGCCAACTGTGGCGGGCACGGGGCTTGAAGGGCTTTGCCATATTACCGATACCGCCGAAGCCATGAAACAGCGTATTGAGGCGTTGTATCACCAGCCATTTGCCCGGCAGGAAAGTGACGAAAGAAAACAAGTGCTCTCGCAAATGTTTTGCAATGAAACCAATGCAAAAAAACTTGTTGAAGCCGTGTTTTAACACGAAGTTTCGCGAATTGTTTGGCGCGAAATAACGCAAACTGTTTGCGCGAAATAACGCGAACTGTATGGCGCGAAATAACGCGAATGCTGAACCTGCCCGTTTCAACTAACGATGATCGAACCGAAACCGTCACCCTGAACTCGTTTCAGGGCCTTACCGGAAGATTGGCTTTGTTATAGTTTGTGCCTTATGTTATTGTTCTCTGTCAATAGTTTGTATCACTTATATTTTTACTCAGCGTTCCGTTAAGATGCTGAAACGAGTTCAGCAGGACGAAAACAATCCGTACAGTTATACACCAATGACATCGTTTTTGTACGGATATTATTTTGAATTTAAAATTCCCTGCCTTCGGCGCGAAAATACACTGCCACAGAGATAACCCCGGAGTTGTTTGCACCGAGCCTGCCTGCGATAGGCAGGTTGCACGGAGAAATCCGTGATCCTCTGTGCCATAACTCCTTTAACTCCGTGACCCTGTGTTTTTCTTTTCTTCATAATTTAAAATCCCTTGTTCCATGTTCGATATTCATCCCCCTTGTTCGTGATTCAATCTTACAGGTTTACGCCAATGACAACGTTTTTGTAAGATTATGCCCCTATAAAAAATAGAAAGCCCTGATAAACTAAACCCAAACCGTACACAACCGTACAAATAATCATGTTTTTTCATTTTTATTTTCTGAAACAGGCATAAGAAGTGAACTACTTTGCTGTAACCGGCGCTTTATTTATGCCCATAGTATTTCATTTTTGTGAAAATAAATTTGGATACAATTTACTAAATTATTTAGTAATATCCAAATAAATTTGACGGAGTTTTAGAAAGATTTAGGGGATTGCGAGATTGCGCTATTTGTCGAGTTAGTGAAGGCTAAAGAAATATTTGCAGGTAGGGGATATCAATCGCCAGCAGAACTTACATTCCAGACGGAGTCTGGCTTTCATATAAAAATCCTTAGACGCCCTGCGGAAGTCTAAGGATAGCCGTGGGTATTTGGACGGGACAAGTTTTAGAAAGATTTAGCTGATTGGAGGACTGCGCTATTTGTTGGGTTGGTGCAGGTTAAAGAAATATTTGCAGCGATGGGGATATCAATCGCCAGCAGAACATACATTCCAGACGGATTCCGACCACTCGGAATGGCTTTCATATAAAGATCCTTAGACGCCCTGCGGAAGTCTAAGGATAGCCTTGTAACCAGGCAATCAATCAGCCTTACCGTAGTAATAGCAATTATTTTGAGTGAAATATAATTATATTTGACTATCCGCATTAAACCTAAACACTTGCAAACAACCATTTAATGTTTGTGATCTTCCTTTGAGCGCCCGCCCGGATGACCGGTCGGACGGGCACTTTGTGATAATAAGAAATAGAACCACGAAGATAAATAGTCAATTTATGCAAACGCTAAACAAAAAAGTTTCCTTAAATGTGGCAGATGGCTCTGCTATGGATGCTTATATTGCTGCACCCGAAGGTGCAGGAAAATTCCCCGGCATACTGCTGCTGCAGGAAGCATTTGGCATAACAACGCACATTCGCAGTGTTGCAAACAGGATAGCTGAACAAGGCTACGTGGTTATCGCGCCGGAACTTTTTCACCGCACGGCGCCGGGTATGGAGTTTGACCAGAACAACCTGCCTGCGGTTATGCCGCATGTAACTGCTTTAAAATTGGAAGAGCAACAGGCAGACCTGCATGCTGCCTGCGACTGGCTGCAGCAGCAGGATAATGTAATACATGAAAAAATTGGAAGCATCGGTTTTTGCATGGGTGGGCGGGTATCTTTTATAGCCAATTATAGCCTGCCTTTAAACGCCTCAATATCCTATTATGGAAGCGGCATACAGAATTTTGCCTATAAATTTAAAGACCTTCACGCACCGCATCTGTTTATTTGGGGAGGACTTGATAAACACATTTTGCCCGAACATATTGATGCCGTTGTTACTGCCATGAAACAAAATAATAAGCCCTACGCAAACCTGGTATTCGGCTATGCCGACCATGCATTTAATAATAACGAACGGCCTGCGTACAATGCAGAAGCATCAGCAGAAGCCTGGGCTATAAGCATGGCATTTTTTAAAAATAAGCTGGGGTAAGATTAAAGCTCAGAAAGCAAAAAGATCATTTAAATATCCCTTATTTCTTAATAAGTTTTTGGTCAATTATCTTCATCAGCTCATCCTTGTAATTTTTGCTGATAGGTATTTTTTGTTTGTCAATGCTTATTTCATTTCCTGAGAGTGATTGTATTTTGTCGAGAGCGGCGATATAAGATTTTTGTATCCGCAAAAACTTTCCCGCAGGCAGTTGTTCTTCAAGTGACCGCATACTTGTAAGTGTCATAAATTTGGCCCTGGTTGTATGTATGCAGCTATAATTTTGGCAGGCTTCAATAAAAAGTATTTCGGGGTAAAATATTTTTTCATAACCGTTGTTGCATTTTATAAAAAAATAATTTTCATCTGTGCTGTTGCCTGCCGGTTGTTTATATTCCATCAACTCCCGTGCCCTGTTCACTGCTTTCATAAACCGTTCCGGCGTAATGGGTTTCACGAGGTAATCCAGCACATTTAGTTCAAACCCTTCCAAAGCAAAATTGGGATACGCTGTAGTAATTATCACTAATGGTTTTATAGCAAGGCTCTTTAAAAAATCAGTACCCTTTATTTTCGGCATTTGAATATCAAGAAAGATCAGGTCAATTTTTTTCTGTGCCAGTACTTTATTCGCTTCCATTGCGCTGCTGCACATGGCTACCAATTCAAGAAAGCCCGCTTCTTTTACAAGCAATTCCATACCCTCCCTCGCAAGAGGCTCATCATCCACTATTATGCAGCTTATCTTCATGGTATTTTTATCTTCAGTAATACGGAATATATATTATTTGCCTTATTAATATGCAAGGTATAACGGTTATTATATATCAGTTGCAGCCTTCGCTTTACATTTTCAAGCCCTATGCCTGTAAACGACCTTTCTTTTATTTCATCAGCGGGTTCATCTATAGTATTTTTTACATTCAACTCAAAAAACCCTTCTGTATATTTTAACCCTATGTTTATACTATTTGGTTTACCCGCAAATGATGATACATATTTAAAAGCATTTTCGACAAAAGGAATAATTAATAAAGGGGCTATGGAGAAATTGTTTACTTCTCTATCCACAGTATATTCAATAACTGTTGAATTGCCTTTACGCAGCTTTTCCAGTTCAATATAGTTATCAAGGTAAGCGATCTCTTTTTCAATACCTGTTTCGTCTGAATTACATTCATACAATTGATAGCGCAGCATATCAGCAAACTGCGCCAATGTGTGTGCGGCAAACTCAGGGTCTTTTTTTATTAGCACATAAATGCTGTTGATGGCATTAAACAAAAAATGTGGGTTCATCTGCGATTTAAGAAAACGTAATTCATTCTCTGTTCGTTCTTTTTCAAGTAACTGGCTTCTTTTTTCGTTTTTTATTCGCTCTCTTATAATCTTAACAGCAATCGCAATTACGGTAAAGAATAAATTATCAATAAGTATATAAATGCCAAAAGTGATGAAAGACGGATGATATGATGGAACCATGCGGCTTATCATCGGAACCACGAATGCAGTAATAAAAACCACACTTACAAGTAATGTAAATAGCGATAAAATTGCAAACAGGCCATACCTTTTTGTGTTAAAGTAACGGGGCATCCAAACATATATGCATGCATAACACATACCGGCCATACCTATAAAATAGACTAAGGTTACAAGAAAAGCATCTGCCATGTTTGCATGATAGAAGTAGGTTGAAAAAAGTGTCCAGAAAATAAAATAAGCCAGCCAGAAAATGATGTGGTGAAGTTTATGGCGTATAAATAAGATCATTGTATCAGTAGATATTTTCAGCAAGTTATTTTTAATGGGCTGTCCCTGCAATTATAATTCATGAAAGAACACTTATAGATGACGAAACCGCTTATTTAACACACATCGTCAATATTATAGTCATTATTATGCTTTTGAAGGGCTTACCACTATAAAGCATGCTTTCATCAACTCTGGCCTGGTTTATATCAATTTCATTTTTAATGCGTGCAGCAATAGGTTCATTTTGTTTAAAATTTATCAACACAAAAAAATTAGTTTATGAACTATCGCACTTTAATTACCTGCATATTATTGCTGGCATCTTTCACCATAGTTAACCCTGTTGTAACGTATGCACAGGCCGGAGATGAAATTTCTTTTGCTGTTAAAAAAGAAGGCCGGGGCAAGCCGATGATATTTATACATGGGCTTGATTGTTCAGGCGAAGTATGGAATGACGCTGTATCGCATTTTAAGAACAGGTACACCTGTTATACCATTACGTTGCCCGGGTTTGCAGGGCAGCCACCGCTTAAATCTGCTTCTGTTCTTAAAACCGTTGCAGGGCAGTTGGCTATGTTTATCCATAATAATAAACTAAACAGGCCTGTAATTGTTGGCCATAGCCTTGGCGGATGGCTGGCTTTGCAATTTGGCATTTTGTATCCTGACCTGGCAGGCGATATTATTTGTGTAAGCTCCGCTCCGTTTCTGCCCGCTTTGTCCATGGGTTCGGGTATAAGTGTGGACAGCGCAAGCAAGATAGGCTTGCTAATAAAAAATGGTATGGCAAGCCAAACGCCCCAACAGGTTCGCCAAAGCTCAAAATATATACTGGGTGCAATGATGCAAGATTCGGCTAAAATAGCCTGGGTAACCGAAATGTCAGCTGCTTCAGACCAGCCAACGCAAGGTGAAGTGATGTATGAGCTATTTAGTACCGACCTTCGCAGCCAGGTGGCCAATATCAAATCAAGAATATTGGTTTTAGGCGACTGGATCGGTTACAAACAATATGGCGCCACACGTGAAAGTGTATATAACAGTTACAAAGACCAATTTAAGCTGGCTTCGCAGGTAACCATTGCCATTAACGACAATTCAAAGCATTTTATAATGTTCGATGAGCCGCAATGGTTTTACAAACAGGCAGATGATTTTTTGATGAATAAATAAATTTGATAGCGTAATGTACTGGGATCACCCGGCCGGCAGGCCGGGTGATTTTTTATACCCCGCTTGTTGGAAAGTTATAGTGATGGACGGCGTATTGTCACTAGCTTTTACTTTCAAAGTGTTTTAGTGGACGCTTTATTCCACACTGCTTAAGGATTTTGGCCGGTTTAAGCGTTGTTTACTTCTGGCAGGTTTTTTGAAACACTTGGTTCTGCCTACAAATGTGTTTT
>JABDFW010000102.1 GCA_013286305.1 Bacteroidota bacterium | reverse complement strand
GATCTTTTTTGCCTGTAACGATACTGAAAATGGCCACCAGAACCTGTTAGAAGCAAAGGCCGCCAATGCCATCAGCTGTACCAGTATAGGCCTTATGCCCAATGATAGTGTTTTATATATGAAGGGTGGGGGAAAGGAATTTAAACCTTCCTTCATCAATTCACAAAAACCGGGGGGCGATGCACCCGACGGCATGGTATGGATACCGGGAGGGGAGTTCAGTATGGGCAGTATTGACCCTGTTGGTATGGATAGCGGTGGTAACGTAAGTATGAATGACTCCCGCCCCATACACCGTGTTTACGTTGACGGTTTTTATATGGATGCTAACGAAGTTACCAATGCACAGTTTGAAAAATTTGTAAAAGCAACCGGGTACATAACCTTTTCTGAACGTATGCCAAACCCGGCGGATTACCCCGGTGTCCCCAAAGAAAGCTTAGTTGCGGGGTCTGCTGTTTTTACGCCACCTGGCCAGCCGGTGCCGCTGGATAATTATTTGGCCTGGTGGAGCTATACACCGGGTGCTAGCTGGCGTCATCCTGAAGGGGCGCAAAGCTCAATTGAAGGGAAAGACAACTATCCCGTTGTGCAGGTAACATGGGAAGATGCTGCGGCGTATGCAAAATGGGCAGGTAAACGTTTACCAACTGAGGCAGAATGGGAATTTGCAGCCAGGGGTGGCAAAGCAGGTAACCTTTATCCATGGGGTAACCAGTTAAAGCCAGACGGAAAATGGATGGCTAATATTTTTGAAGGCAGCTTTCCCAACAGCGATAATGCTTCTGATGGTTTTGCCGGAATTGCCCCGGTAAAACAATACCCGCCAAACAGTTATGGCTTGTACGATATTGCAGGCAATGTTTGGGAGTGGTGTGCTGACTGGTACCGGCCTGATTATTATGCGCAACTTGCAAAGTTGGGTACCGTTAAAAACCCCAAAGGCCCGCAAACACCTTTTGACCCTGATGAGCCACATGCACAAAAGAAAGTACAACGGGGGGGATCATTTTTATGTACTGACCAATATTGCACGCGCTATATGGTAGGAACCCGTGGCAAAGGGGAAATAAGCTCTGCTTCAAACCATATTGGCTTTAGATGTATTAAGTAAATGCAAACTTTACCCAAAAGTTTAATGGGATGATTTTTTCATTTTTACAACATTGTATTATCTTCACGCCATAACAAAACTAACATGAAAGTAATTGTTCCAGTGGATTTTTCAGAAACATCTTCTAACGCGGCGGAATATGCAGCAGGGTTAATAGCCGGTTTCGATGACGTAAAAATGATCTTATACCATCTTTCTGCAAAAGCTGATGATGCAGCAAAAGCGCCGGCACAACTTGATGAATTGTGCGAAAAACTAACCGCTGCCTATAAAATTGATATTGAAAGCCGGTGTGTACTTGGCCACGACCTTATCAGCCATCTTGAAATACTGGTTAAAAGCGAACGGGCAGACCTTGTTGTAATGGGTATTACCAGCCATTCTGAGCTTGTACAAAAATTTGTAAGCAGCAATACGCTTAAAATGGCAGAGACAAAGGCATGCCCGGTACTTATCGTTCAGGAATCAGCAAAATATACAGGGATAAAAAATGTGATGCTGGCTACAGACCTGCAGAATACTTATTATACCACGCCGGCGGAGTCTATTAAGAAATTTCTGGCAACATTCAGCCCGGCCCTGCATATTGTAAATGTTAACAGCGACCATTACATTGCACTTACAGAACAATATGAAAGAGAAAAGAAAGCGCTCCAGGGCCTGTTCTCAGAATTCAACCCCGAATTTTACTTTCTTCGCTTTTTTGATGTGGAAGATGGGTTACATCTTTTTGCACAGGAAAAGAATATTGATCTCATCATCAGCATACAACGTGACCATTCGATGATGCACAGGTTGTTCAGGCCAAGCACCACAAAAAATATATCTTACCAGGGCAATGTACCAGTACTGGTAGTGCACGAAGAAACAACCTAGTACAACGCGTGCAATATAACAGGCATAAGTGCATAATGCGCTTATGCTTTTTTATTTTTCGCTGATCATTTGCTACGGTTGCTAAACTTTGCAATCGCGTCTTTAGTAAAATCACTCAAAACAAGCCTTCCGCTTATTGCCGCCCTTTCCGGCAATAATTCATTCCAATGTTCAGTGCCTTTCCAAAACATTTTTTTCATTTCAGCCATAGCTTCAGGGTTTGAGCTTGCGAGCGTTTCTGAAAGTTTTTTAACAGCGGCATCCATATCTTCCAAAGTTGGGTGTAGTGCTGCATACAGCCCCTTTTCTTTGGCCCACTCAGCGCTATGCCAGTTGTTTGCATCAACCGCCAGTTGGGTGAATGCTGATAAGCCTATTTTTCTTTCCACAGCAGGGCCTATCACAAAAGGCCCGATACCTATAGCGAGCTCACTTAGTTTTACGTCTGCACCGGTTAGCGCAAAAGTATAATCCGCGGCTGCAGCTAACCCAACACCGCCACCCACACACTTGCCCTGGATGCGTGCAAGAATAAACTTTGGGCAATTGCGCATTGCATTAATTACGTGTGCAAACCCGCTAAAAAACCGCGTGCCTTCTTCTTCATTTTTAATGGCTTTTAATTCATCAAACGAAGCACCTGCGCAAAAAGCTTTGTCGCCTGCGGAGCGCAATACTATTACATGTATATGTTTGTTATTGCCTGCTTTAGTTATTTCAAGAGCAAGTTCTTCCAATAATTTCCCGGGCATGGAATTGCTTTGCGGATGAAAAAATTCTACGGTTGCAATATTGTTGTGCAGGCTTGTTTTTACATAGCCGTTTTGTGACTGTTTTAATTCTGGCATTTGTTTCTCTCCTTTAATCTCTTAGCTTAACCATGGTTAATATTGTCGCTACTGCAACCGTTTCATTGGCGTCGTCAAACACTTCCACATACCATTTTACTATACCTTTTGGAATATCGGCGGGCTCTTTCCTTTCCTGTTTTACTTTTTCCTTTACGGTTAGTTTTACACCAATGGTGGTGCCCGCATATACAGGCTTGGTAAACCTTAACTCATCTATCCCATAGTTCAATAATACCGGCCCTTTTTTTGCATCCACAAATAAACCGGCAGCAGCGCTCATAATAAAATAACCGTGCGCCACAGGTTTTTCAAACATAGTGCCTTCCAGCGATGTATGGTCTGTATGCGCGTAAAAATGATCCCAGCTAAGGTTTGCGAAATTTACAATATCTGCTTCAGTTATTGTGCGTTTTGCCGTAACAAGTGTTTCACCAATTTGTAACTCTTCAAAATATTTTCTGAATGGATGTATGGCATCTTCTGTTTGTTTTGCATGCGGCTGATACACATTGCCAACCTCAGTTATCATAGTGGGGGTGCCCTGCACTGCCACACGCTGCATATAATGTTTTACACCGCGAATGCCGCCCATTTCTTCGCCGCCGCCCGCACGGCCGGGGCCGCCATGCACCAATAAAGGTAATGGAGAGCCATGCCCTGTGCTTTCTTTAGCACACTCATTATTAAGAATAAGTATCCTGCCATGATGTGTGCCTGCGCTTAACACATATTGTTTTGCTATTTTTTCATTTGCCGTTACGATGGAGGAACACAAAGAGCCTTTGCCCATTTTTGAAAGGTGAATAGCCTCATCTAAAGAATGATAAGGCATTAAAGTTGATACGGGCCCGAATGCTTCCACAGCATGTACTTCAGCACTATGTAAAGGATTTTCATTTAGCAATAATAAAGGGCTTATGAACGCTCCTTTTGCGGCATCAGCATCAATTACCTCTACACTATCCAAAGATCCATAAATAATTTGTGAAGATGCCAGCAGCTTTTGCACCTGTTGTTTTACCTCGTTGCGCTGCGATATGCCGGCCAGCGAGCCCATCCTTACTTTATCATTCAGCGGGCTGCCAATGGTTGTTTGCGCCAATGCTTTACCAAGCGCAATATGCACATCTTCCAGTTTATTGGCAGGCACAAATATCCTGCGTATTGCGGTGCATTTTTGCCCGGCCTTGGTGGTCATTTCTTTTCTTACTTCCTTAATAAAAATATCCCATTCCGGCATGTTGGGGGTTACATCTTCTCCCAATACAATGCAATTGAGCGAATCTGCTTCCATGGTAAAAGGCACATTCTCTTCTAATACCCTTTTATTGGCTTTCAACATTAATCCTGTTGAGGCTGAACCGGTAAAAGTAATTACATCCTGCGAGGTTACATGATCCAGCAAATCTCCTGCAGAGCCGCAGATCAATTGCAAAGCACCGGCAGGCAAAATACCCGAAGCAATAATTTGCCTTACTACCACCTCGGTTAAATAGCATGTTATGGTGGCAGGCTTTACAACCGCCGGCACGCCCGCGAGTAAGTTAACCGCTATTTTTTCCAGCATGCCCCAGACGGGGAAATTGAAGGCATTAATATGTATGGCTACACCTTCTTTTGGAATGAGAAA
Source organism: Bacteroidota bacterium (assembly GCA_013286305.1). Classification (GTDB taxonomy): domain Bacteria; phylum Bacteroidota; class Bacteroidia; order Chitinophagales; family Chitinophagaceae; genus JABDFW01. The sequence goes on along the minus strand of JABDFW010000102.1, from coordinate 6,238 downwards.
ATGTTGCGCCATAAAGGAGCCCGTTTTACTTAGGTTATGCCCTTCCCCATCTAAACAAAAAGGCTCATCCGGAAACTTACGCCGTAAAGAGGCGTAAGAAAACAGGTTACCAATGCCGCCTTCAACATCAACCCAACTGTCGGCTTTAGTGGCACCGGTTTGATAACTTATGTTGTAAAAAGTATCCAAATGTTCGCGCAGGTGTAATGCCAAAGCACGCAACATCAGGCCACGCTCATGAAACGTCATTTTGCGCAGTGCAGGGTTACCCTTTTGCCTGGCAAAATCCAACATTGCAGCAAAATCCAACCCCTTGGATGAGGCGGCGCCAATTACATCGCCCGTTACCGCATTGTACAATAACTGGCCTTCGCCTTGCCCTTGCACCCATTCGCCGCAAACAAAATTTCCCGGGTTATTCATATAGCTATCTATTAATTTATGCAGGTGAAAATACTTTCAATTATCAAAACTAACAATTGATAGCTGTATTTTGTGTGTAATTTGTACCTTTCAACGATGCTTCAACCACCGTTAAAATATTGCACCGAAGAAGAATATCTTGCTTTTGAAAGAGCAGCACAGGAAAAGCATGAATACTATAAGGGAGAAATATTTGCAATGAGCGGTGCTTCCTTTAAACATAATGTTCTTCAAATTAATATTGTTACTCTTTTAAGCAATCATCTTAAAGGTAAAAATTGCCGCCCCTTTGGCAGTGATTTGAGAATACACATTCCTTCTAACTCTTTTTATACATATCCTGATGTAATAATTGTATGCGACGAACCTGAATTTGCAGATAAGGAATTTGATACATTACTAAACCCTTCCGTTATAATTGAGATATTATCGCCTTCAACTGCTAATTATGACAGGGGGGCAAAATTTGATCTTTACCGCGAAATCGAATCACTACAGGAATATATTCTCATTGATTCCAATTCTATGCATTTCGTACATTATATTAAAAACCCCGATGCAACCTGGACTTTATCTGAAACCCGGAAACCAGGAGATGACTTTTTTATCACCTCTGTAGATTTTAAAGTTCAGCTTGCTGAGGTATATGCCGGTATTTAATTGTTTAATACTGATCCTGCTGCCGAAGGGAGTGACACCCGTCCGCCCGGACCATCCGGGCGACCAAGAAAGCCAAATAGCAATTTTACAGCCTGTTTCCAACGTCACTATTTAATTTTTCATCCAAAAATTTTATTGAAAATCAGTGCATTGCACGGGTGCGATAAAAATAATTGCCTAAATACTTGGCGGTTTAAAGGCAGTTGTGCACCTTTGCGTCCCATTTAAAAACGGCGGGATAGCGCCGTTATAATTAAAACATAATATAATGAGTAAACTACATTTCACAACAAAACATGCGAACGAGGCTACCGTACAACGTAACTGGTACGTTGTGGACGGTACTAATCAAACCGTAGGTCGCATCTGTTCTAAAATTGCGGCTGTTCTTCGCGGTAAGAACAAGGCCTATTACACGCCCCACGTTGATTGCGGCGACTATGTAATTGTTATTAATGCCGAAAAGGTTGCATTCACAGGCAATAAGATGGATGAAAAGCTGTATATAAATTACTCCGGTTACCCCGGCGGTAAAAAAGAAGAAGCTGCCCATGAACTTATAAGACGCCGGCCAACAGTTATTGTTGAAAGGGCTGTAAAGGGGATGCTGCCTAAAAACCGTCTTGGACGCAAAATGTACACTAAGCTATTTGTGTACGAAGGAGCCCAGCACCCGCATATTGCGCAACAACCTAAAGAACTTAAGTTCGGTAACTAACAACTAAATAATTCCAAATACAAATAAATGGAAAAGCAAAAAAACGCTGTTGGCCGCAGAAAAGAAGCCGTAACCCGTATTTTTATTAGTAAGGGGGATGGCAAGATCATTGTCAACAACAAAGACTATAAACAATATTTTCCGCTTGTCTATCTTCAAAACCAGGTAGAAGCGCCCTTAAAAACCGTTGATGCAGTTGATAAATATGATATCAAGATCAATGCGCAGGGCGGCGGTTTAAAAGGCCAGGCTGAGGCTGCAAAACTGGGTATTGCCCGTGTATTGCTTGAACTTAATCCTGACCTTCGCCCCGTACTTAAGGCTGCAGGCCATTTAACCCGTGACCCGCGTGGTGTTGAACGTAAGAAATTCGGCCACAAAAAAGCACGCAGAAGCTTCCAGTTCAGCAAACGTTAATCTGTGCGCCGCAGGCTGCAAGCTTTATGCTTTACGCCTTGCTTACAGCGTATGGCTTATAGCGTAAAGCGTAAAAAATTTATATACCAATTACAATAACAAAATACATGGAACCTAACACTTCGTTACAACAACAATTACTCGATGCGGGTGTACACTTTGGCCACCTGCGTAAGAAGTGGAATCCTAAAATGTTGCCTTACATCTTTGCAGAAAAGAAGGGCATACATATCATTGACCTGAACAAAACAGTTGACCACCTGCAGGAATCTGCCGCTGCTTTAAAGCAAATTGCAAAAAGCGGTAAGAAGATCATGTTTGTGGCTACTAAAAAGCAGGCAAAGGAAATTGTGAGCGACTGTGCCAAGAAAGTAAACATGCCCTATGCCACTGAACGCTGGCTGGGTGGAATGCTTACCAATTTTAACACCGTGCGTAAGAGCGTTAAGAAAATGCAGAGCATTGAAAAAATGCTTAACGACGGCAGCGCTGAAAGCCTTACCAAAAAAGAACGTTTGACCCTTACACGCGATAAGGATAAAATGGAGAAGGTATTGGGCGGTATTGCACAACTTGGCCGTTTACCTGCAGCATTGTTCCTGGTGGATATTGGCCATGAGCATATTGCACTTGCAGAAGCTAAACGCCTTGGTATTACCACATTCGGTATGGTTGACACAAACTGCGACCCCAACAAGGTTGACTTTGCAATACCTTCCAATGACGATGCTACAAAATCAATAGCTATTATCACTGATTATATAGCTGCTGCCATATCGGAAGGTTTGGCTGAACGTTTGGCTGCTAAGGAAGATGAAACTGAAGAAGTGGATAACGAGAACGAAAAGAAAGCAGCACGTTTACTTGCCGAAGCCGAAGCTGAAGGTGGCCGTGGCGGACGCCGCGGTGGCGGACAGGGTGGCCCCGGAGCAGGCGCTCCTAAACGCAGGGTACCGGGTGGCGCAAGCCGCAGGCCGGGCGGTGGTGGCCCAGGTGGCGGAAGAAGATAATATTACTTCATTTAATGTGGGTCAATTAATCATTAAAGAGGTGATAATTGGCCCACATGTTTTTATACCCGGTTTAACGCATTATTATCTTAGGTGTATCTTCTGTATCATGGTGTACACATCATCTTTTAATAACATAGTTACTGTTAAGCATGTAGCTAATTTTGCCGGGCTGAATACTATTAATTATTAACTATTAATTTTTAACTTTTATGTCAACTACAACTGCAACAATAACAGCAGCGGAAATAAACAAATTACGCCAAACAACAGGCGCGGGGATGATGGATTGCCGCAAAGCATTAACTGAAACAAACGGCGATTTTGAAGCTGCTATTGATTGGTTGCGTAAACAAGGCCAGAAAGTTGCCGCCAAGCGCAGCGACCGTGATGCTAAAGAAGGTGTTATTATCGCTAAAACAACTGCCGATAACAAAACAGGTTTTATAGTATGCATTAGCTGCGAAACTGATTTTGTATCAAAGAATGCTGACTTTGTTGCTTTTGCACAAAGCATTGCCGATGCTGCCGTTAGCAACAATGTTAAAAGCGCAGACGAGCTAAGCGAACAAACCGTTAACGGCGCTAAGGTTGCCGACCTTATAAATGATAAACTGGCTGCTATTGGTGAAAAAATAGGCATTAGCCGTTTTGAAAGAATAGAAGCGCCTTATGTGGCTGCTTATATACACGGCGCATACCGCCTGGGGGTATTGGTTGGGTTAACAAGTGAAGCTGCTGAAGCAGGCAAGGATATTGCTATGCAGATAGCCGCTATGAACCCTCTTGCCGTTGACCCGGCATCTGTACCTGCTGAAACAGTAGCCCGTGAAAAGGCCATTGTTATTGATACCATGAAGCAAGACCCCAAAATGGCAGGTAAAACCGACGACATGCTGGGTAAGATAGCCGAAGGCAAACTGAATGCCTTTTTCAAAGAGCAAACATTGCTTGCACAGCCTTTTGTAAAGGATAACAGCAAAACCATAGCTGAATACCTTAAGAGCGTATCTGCCGATCTTAAAGTGATTCAGTTTAGGAGAGTGGCGCTGGGATAAGGAAGTGACCCTGAAATTTCGAGAGTGAAAAGGCAAAAGTGAAATAATAAACGGATTTATATTGGAGCCTCTCAGTGATGAGGGGCTTTTTTTATTGTTGAATTGCTTACCGCTTGCCTTCATCGCTTTCTTGTGGCATTTTGCCGCTAAATGATCTTTCACATCGTGGTAAGATAATTTATTGAATCAAATCAAATATGCAGGGATATGAAAAGGAAATACCAATTTTCCCAATGATCCTATTGACAAATGCCACTTAATTATTCAGCCTGCCCATTACACCTGCCAATTCGGATTCTTCTAAAACTTTGCGGGTAGAAATATCATTATCATACTCCCATTTTATCAATCGTATTTTGCCGTCTTCTATTTCAATGCCAGTAATATCGCCATCGTTAAAGCAGCAACAGCCGCTATTAAAATAACCGGGCTTGAATTTGGTAAAATCGGTGGCAGCATCGCCTTTATTCTGCCGCACCGTAATATGCGATTCAATTTCTTTTACTGCGGCCATATCATTTTTTTGTTTCGCAATTTCCAGCCTGTCATATAAGCGCTCAAGCAATGTAAGCGATTCAAAAACCGGCTGGTGTGTATGCCCGGTGATGAGTATGGTATTTTTTTGCACACTGCTCCATGCATACATCAGGCTGTTGTGCAATGTTTTTAATTGCACGTTATATGCGGGTGTATTGGGGTTTATTTTTAAATAGGCCTGCAGCGGCTCCCATACATTTGCCACGAACCATTTGCTAAACCAGTTACCATCGCTTTGCAGGTCGCCCTGGTGGCCATGCGTGCAGTATATTTCCAGTGTTTGATTATTTATAGCAGCGGTTATAATAATGCCCTCGTAAATAGGGATTTTTTCACCATAAATAGATTGCAGTTCAAGCCCTGCAAGCGGGTCGTTATCCCAATACAGGTCGTGGTTGCCAAAAATCTTCGTGAACCTCTTTTGCTGCAGGAATAATTTCTCTTTTTCAAAGGATGCAGTATTGTGCTTTTTAACGCCAAAGATGGTATTCTCCCAAAGCTCTTCGCTGTCGCCAAGGTTTACATAATAAAAACCATTTTGGTAATAATAATCCAATGCGGCGAGGTAATTTTTCTCGGCAAGGGCAAAATCATCTGCATCGTTTTTTGTACCCTTATGCTGGTCTGACAATATAACCACGCGCTGGTTAATATCTTTTAAGTCAACCACTAACCCTTTCTTGCCCGGTTTTTCTTTTATATTTTCATGCAGATCCGTTAATGCAGTAAATATCCTTTCCTTGTCCGGTTTAGACGAGAATTTATTAGCCGCCCAAATAACAGGTTTTGTGAATAGTTTTTGAAATAGTTTTCGCATGGTGATTGAAGGTAATAAAGATGATTATAGGATAATGATAAAACAAAAGGTTAGCCAAAAATTTCTACCTTTAGGTAAATTAACGGATATGGAAGCGATAACCTTATTGACAGATAAAAATAATAATCACCGGTTAATGCAAATTGATCTTGATGTATTGGCCGATAACGAAGAGTTGCTGGAAGACATATATGATGTGATAGCAATAGAATTGCGCAAAAATGAAGAAACCATTCCGTGGGAACAGGTGAAACAGCAACTGCTGAATGAGGGAAAACTCTAAGTATGTACAGAATTGAAGTAAAAAGATCTGCTCAAAAAGAATTGTTACAAATCCCGCAGCTTTATAAAACCAGAATAATTGAAGCAATAGATGCATTGGCAGAAGAACCGAGGCCTCCAGGCGTTAAGAAGCTTAAAGGTGAAGAGGCCTATCGTATTCGTGTTGCTGATTACCGTGTCATTTACAGTATTGAGGATGTAATTAAAGTGATTGAAGTACAAAGAATACGTCACAGAAAAGAAGCCTATAAATAAGCCCCTGCGTTAATTCATTATTACCTCTCTTTTTCAAACTTCATTTCCCTGTATCTTTATA
>JABDFW010000101.1 GCA_013286305.1 Bacteroidota bacterium | reverse complement strand
CTTTCCCAAAAAGTTTTTCTGAAAGAAAAGTTGTGAGCACTACCCCGTCGGCGTCGGTAAAATGTTCCTTATTTCCCCATTTAACCGGGAAGTCAAACATTTTATAAAAAGCATCATCAACAAAAGTTACACTTTCCCTAAAAACATTATCACCCTGTTTTATAACAACACCCGTATAATTTACCCTTGCGGTGTTTTTAATTTGCGGGAAATCGCTTTTAAGCATAGGCCCGATCTCTGCGGGCGAATTACCCCAATATTGCTGCTGCCCGTCTTTTTCTGAAACTTTTTCAACAACAAAAAGATTGTTTATTTTATGATTGAAGTTATCCATGTGCATGGACCAGTCGAAAAATTCAAAAACCACCATGCAACAGCCGACAGCGAGTGCAAGGCCGAGAATGTTTATAGTGGACGATAAGCGGTTTTTTACGAGGTTCCGGAAACCCAATTTGAAGTAATTTTTTATCATGATCTTGATTTTTAATTTGATTACTGTGTAATTGGAATTTTCAGGATCCGGGAAGTTCGTCTTGCAGGAATACTGTTTCAGCTAATCGCAAGCATAGTAGTGAACACTATGCCGATATTTTAACTAGCTAATTATCAAACCATTATGTTTTGGGTTGAAATTGGGGTGTAGCATAACCGGACAGTAAGCGTGCGTTTTTGTTTGCCGGGGGCTGTAATTCGCCTCACCCCCTTATTCCCCCCGCCTGAACAATTCATTCGGGCAGGCCTCTCCTCGCGGCGAGGGGGGCGAAGGAGAATAGTTAGAAGAGCAGGGAGGAGAGGAAGATTCACGTTTTGGTCTCATCCCCTTATTCCCCCCGCCTGAACGATTCATTCGGGCAGGCCTCTCCTCACGGCGAGGGTGCCCGACGAGATCGTGGAGGAGAGCGCATGTTGTTTTAAAATCTGTAATAAGGAGACCCCGAGGGTTTCAAAAAACCCTCGGGGTCTTTTCATTGCGGAAGCCTAAAGATCACAAGGGCTTTTATTTTTTTATGACAAGATAAGCTCCAATAATAATAGAAATGCCGCCTAAAATCCTCATATAAATTTGGTATTGCTTTGGCGAGAATACCTGTTGGGTAATAGCTGTTCTTTTCCAAATCCCTCTCCTAAAAATATCCGGCTTAACGAGGTAAATCACTCCAATTATTATCAATAAGATCCCATAAGTCGTATTGCTCATTGTGATTAAAATTAAATAATCTGAATATTAACTTGCTGGAATGCCTTTCCAACGGCCACACGTGCAAGTCGGGGCAGGCCACGCTAACCGCCAGATTTTCCCACCAGCTTCCATACATAGGAATTGCCTTCTTTAACGATACTGAAGTAGTCATAGGTGCCATTGGCCCTGTCGCCCGCTGCATCAAGCGCCTCGGAACCAACAATGCCGTTGTATTTATTAGCCTGCTCAACGAAAAGTGCTTTGAGTTTAGCGAAGCCGTCTGTACTGCCATTGTTGGCTTCTATTGTGTAGGCTATCGTCCACATGGCATCATAAGCCACCAATGCAAATGCATCAGGTTCTGTACCGGTTTTTGCTTTAATGCGGGCTGCAACAGGTTTCCATTTTGCTTCGGTAGCCACGGGCAAACCAAACGACGGTGCAAAAAACCCCGTCTTCATCACGAATCCGGCAACTGTTGCATCACCTAAAAATGCAGTGCTTAAAGTAACACCATCGCCACCAAACCATTTTACGCTGCTTAAAACCGGGTCGGCTGCGGCCAGCTTAAAAATCTCCGTGCCTTCGTCAAACGATGCCAGGTAAATGCCAACCTTGCCCGCTCCATAGGTAGCAATTAGCGTATTAAGCTGGTCTTTTATAGAAGCGACAACAGCGCTATAGTCTGTTAGCGTAACAGAATAGGGCGTAATAGCTGCTATTTGGCCGCCTTTTGCCGTAAAAGCCGCACCTGTTGAATTTTGCAAGCCTATATTGCCTGCATCTTCCCTGGCAATGGTAACTAATCCTTTGATTCCATCCCTGGCGATGGTTGCCGCCATCGCTGCCCCTTCAATTCTGTCGGACGGGCAGAAACGAAAAATATTGTCACCGGCGATGGCCAAACTGCCGGCTGTACTGCTTTGGCTTACAACAATAATATCTGATGTATCGCTCAGAGGCTTTATAGCGGCAACCTCGGCGCTTGACTGCGGGCCGATAATAAAGCTTATTTTATCGTTTTTGGCTTCAGTAAAAAATGTTTTTGCGCGATCAGTCTCCAGTTTCGTGTCTGATACCGAAACGGCTAACCTAAAACCGGAAATCTTATTGGTTAGGTAGGTATTGATGTCGTCTGCCGCGAGTTCTATGGCCGCACGGGATGTAATACCCAGCGACGACCAGTTACCCGTTAACGAGAAAAACCCTCTGACATTTATTGTTTTTCGGGAAGGGGTTTCGGTTTTTTTACATGCCTGGAAAGCGATAATCACAACAACCAATGCCACAAGGGGAATAAATAATCTTTTCATTATATACATTAAATGCGGTTTATTAAAAAGCAGGCAACATACACAAATATTAATAAAAATAATATTTAATCGGAGACAATTTGAGGAAGGGGGTGGTTTAAGGGTAATCGCACTTGCAATTTGAATCCTGGTCAACATAACTAAAGGGGATATATTTAAATGCCGAAACCGCACCCTCTACAGGTATGCGGCCCGGGTTAGTGAAAGCCCGTACACTATGCGTTTTCGGCTGCTTCAACAATTACTTCCGCCACTTTTTCCGGCTGCGACATAAACACCACGTGACTGCCCTTTACTTCAATGAATTTGGTGCCAGACCTTGTGTACATGGCCCGCTGTATTTCTGGGGCTATACTTTTATCATCTGTTGCAACAATGCCATAAGCGGGCTTATTTTCCCATGCAGGCTCAGTAATGTTGGTAACAAAGCCCTTGGCATAAAACGCACCCTGCGATGCGTACATAAAATCGGCTTCTTCAGCGCTTATATCTGCGCAAAAACCTGCATGGTATTTATCTTTCGCATAATATACTATGCCTTTGTCGTCGGGGGCAAGCACACCGTTTTCAGGGGCGGGCGGTGCTGTCTGCAACCAGTAAAGGGCAGATTCACCTTTGGCCGGCTGAAAGGCTGCGATATACACCAGCGCAGCTGCTTTGGGATGATTGCCGGCTTCGGTAATAACAGCCCCGCCCCATGAATGGCCTGCCAATATAGCCGGCCCATCCAGTTTGTCAAGGGCAACATGTACCGCTTTAACATCATCCTCCAGCGAGGTAAGCGGGTTTTGTACCACGGTTACTGTAAAGCCTTTGGCAGTAAGTACATTGTAAAGGGCCTTGAAACCTGAACCATCGGCGAATGCGCCGTGAACGAGTACTACATTTTTTACCTGTTTCATATTGTTTGTTGTTGATGGTTTTTGTTTGTATCAACAGTACAAAGGTGGCCCGCAAAAGGCCGCAGGAAAATGCGTGAACTTCCCGCGCACATGCAATTAATTCCCTTTTTCAGCGATTTTTTGATGATTACGGAAGTCAAGGGGCGACAGGGAGGTGTATTTTTTGAAAAAATTAGAAAAATGAGGCGGTTCTTCAAAGCCAAGCTGGAAAGTTATTTGCTTGATGGATTGGCCAGTGTGGTGCAGCAGCCTTTTGGCCTCAATCAATATGCGCTCCTGTATCACCTGGAGTGGTGTTTTATGGTTATACAAAGCAAACAGGTTGGCCAGGGTTTTTGGCGACTTGTTGAGGCGGGCGGCGTAGTAGCTTACGGAATGTTCCCGGCAATATTCCCCTTCTACAAGCAGGTTAAACTTGCGTATGGTATCAAAGCGGTCATCGCGCAGCGCCTCTGCCGGCACATATTCATTTCTTGCAAGCCGTGTAATAAAGATTATCAGCCTTTTCAGCAACGCCAGCAGCAGCTCATGCTGTACAATATCTTTTGTCCGCAATTCATGCGTAAACATTTCTGCAAGCAGGGCGATTTTTTGCAGTGCGTCTGTGTCCAGGTTAACAAAAAGGTGCTCTGTTGTACCGAACAGGAAGCCAACACAGCTTACTTCGGCATCATTATCAATAATGCAATAAAACTCCCGGTTAAACTGCCAGGCGGTAACCTGCGTGGCATCCGTAAAACTGAATGACTGGTTAAACAGCAGCGTAAGTAATGTATCAGGCGGAAAATCATAATCTGTTCCTTCTATTGTTACGGTTTGATGCTCGCCGCGGTTCCAGGCAATGGTAAAATATTTAGGCGCAATATTGCGGCTGTCGTACAGGCGGCAAAACCCGGCCTCACCGCTTACCAGGCAAATGTCTGCGCCGGTTTTAATATCCTTCAGTGATAATTTCATTGGCTGCGAAAGTAAGTATTTTGCCGGGCCAAACCAGCCTGTTTTGATACCATGAGATCCAGAGACACCCTGGCGTTATTAGAAATCCGAAGAGACCCACAGAACCTACGGATCACGGGGCAAATATTGAGCATTCCGAATAACGGGCATGTTAAATTTAAACCTGGGCCACTGTCGCGAATGCCCCCTTGAATTGGCGCAACAGCACCGGTGTTTTAAACGTGCCTTCCCTTAGCTTTACTAAATAAAATAAATTTCCAATGGAAACAAAAACAGCCAGCACAAGAACAGAGGGGCTACTGACCTTATTTGATATGCAAACCACTTTTTTTGCACGCGCAATAGAAGGGATATCCGAAGAGGATACTTACAACCGTTTAAACACCAAAGCCAACCATATGGCCTGGCTCACCGGGGCACTGGTGCACCAGCGGTATTTGATGACATCGGAGACACACCCGGAATTGAAACAGGCTGGTGCAGACCTGTTCAAAGACAATAAGGGTATCCAGGACAATGTGAAATATCCGACTGCCGCGGAATATTTGAACGACTGGAAAAAGATAAGCCCTTTTGCACGGGAAGCACTGATGACTATGACCGATGAAAAGCTTGATAGCGAATTTAATATGGGGCCCATGAAAATGACTTACTATGAGTTGTTGTCTTTTACGGTTTACCGGGAAGCGAGTATTATCGGCCAGCTTGCCTTATGGCGCAGGTTGCTGAATTATCCCGCATTGAAATATGATTAGGTAAGATGCTAAATAACGGCAGGTTTTCTTTAGTGGCCGCAGTGAGGTTGCGTAAAAACTTTAAACCAGGTCAAAGCAGCCCGGAAATAATTTCGGCCATTAGGCGCCCGGCAATCAATCTTCGTGGGTTTCCGAATAATCTTCATGTTTTAGCCAGGTAACAATCCCAACAACAACAGGAACTGCCAGCAGCAGAAATACTATTAGCAGCAACATGAATACTGAACAGCCCTTTAAGAAGATTGAAACAACAATCAGCAGAATAGCAACTATCATATCCCACCGGATCACCTGTTTAAGATAATTTCTTGTTTGCCTGTCGTCACCGGCAATAAGGCGGCCGATGACGCACATTGCGGCAAGGAATATGGCCAGGCTTATAATAATTACCCGGTTCAACACCGGAGGTGCAGGTGTTTCAAAATGCCCGACGAGGTTCTTCAGGTACGCGCCGAAAACCCCAAGGGCTCCCAGTAACACCAAATGAGCAAACACGAAGCACTGGTAATACCCGTAACCCTTCTTTAATTCCTGCTCGTTTGTCATATCGAAATAAATGCTCCAGAGGAGGAATGCGATGCTGATAGACAAGCAAAAAATACACCACACAAGCAAATTCCCCATATTGACCAATGAAAAGCCGGACACAATGCTGAGGATGCTCTCCGCAAGTACAATAATGGTGAACTGCCCAAAGCGTTCTATAAGCGTGGAAGATGCCAAAAACCGCTGGCCGCGTGATGCCAAGGTTTTGTTGAGATAGCGGGTGCTGAGCACCGGGGCTGACATGTTGATAATGATGGCCAACAGCAGCAACGGCAATACCGCCGGGCGTGGACAAAAAAGTGAAATGAACAGCAGGACGAATGCAGCGCCATAGCATAACAGGAACGGGCCGCTAAGTTTGATATACGATCTGTCATAAAACGAAACACTGGCGAGCAGGTAGATGATAATGCCCTGTATGACAAGGAAACTTACCGTGAAACTAAAGAAATTACCAAGGAAAGCCGCAGGGACTGAAATAGCCACAGCGCCAACAGCCAGCATTTGCAGAAAAACGAACCAGCGTGTGCGGATCGTGTCGTTGCCATGCAATTCGTAGTACTCCGTCCCAATTATCCACGACCAGTAAATGAAAACAAAAAGAAGAGCAGCGTAACTAATATTTTCTCCATCCGTATGCGCGGCAATATGGCCGGTTATCTGCCCAATGCAAGCTACATACACAAGATCATAGAATAATTCAAGCCAACTGATCCTGCGCCCGTTTTGCCTGTCCTTAAATAGCCGGGGCGGCTGCCACCATTTCTTTTTGTTCATATGATATGATAAAAAATTTTAGCCCGGGACCGCCCCGGAACAAACTGAACGTGCCGCACTTTTTTTGAGGTTTACTAACAGTGAAACACCTCACCCAACTTCAAAATCTTTAACACGTTTTCGATCTTTCCCTCAGCATTCAGCTTGTTTAATATTTGTTCAGGTTCCCCCGGTGGTTCATCTGACAAATCGAACGTGCCATAGTGAAATGGTATAAATGTTTTTGCGTGTGTTGCGTGGAATGCTTTCACGGCATCATACGGGTTTTGGTGCATCGGTGACATAAACCATGCAGGCGAATATGCACCCACACCTATGAGCGCAATATTAATGTTTTGAAAAAGTTCCCCAACATCATTGAAATGTGATCCATGGCCGGAATCGCCGCTATAATAGATACGCTTTCCATCTTTCTCAATTATAAACCCACCCCAAAGAGTAGTGTTCACATTAAAAAGGGTTCTGTTCGCCCAATGTCTTGATGGCAGGAATGTAATCTTCAGGCCGCCCTCAAGTTGATACTGTTGATACCAGCCTGCAGTTTGTATTTTGTTGTCTGCCCATTTGCTAATTAAACCATCCAATTTTAATCCGGTTAGTATCTGAGCTTGAGGATTATTTCTGGATAATAACTTTATGCTGCTTTTATCGCAGTGGTCATAGTGCGCATGTGAAACTAATATGAAATGAATATTCAATAATTTAGCGGGCGCCACTGGCATATCTGAAAGGCGCTTACCAACCGGCAGTTTGCCATAAACCGGGTCTATCAGCATGCGGATACCTGATAACTGAATGAAAAAACTGGCGTGGCCTAACCACACAATCTTGTCAGCTGGATCTGTCAGCCATTGATCATCTTTGAGAACAGGTATTCGCCAGGTATCTTGATTTTTTATTGTTTTCTGTGGATTACGGTGTGTTATATACTTAAATACATTACGGAACTCAAGCTTCCACGGGTACTCATGATTGATGAATAAACCATCTTCATCAAGCGGAGTGCCTTTCCAGCCAGGTTTAACAGTTGCAAGAACTGGATTCGAGGTATAGCTGGTTATCGCAGGTGTTTTCTTTTTTGCGGGCATAATTTTTTGTTTGTGACTACCTGTTCTCAATCCAATCAACCAATGATCTTCGTTCGGCAAAAAGCCATTTTCCGTTTTGTATTACAAAGCTGTCATGATATTTAATATTGGCAATCATAAGCTTTTGAACTCCATCCCTGATAGTTTGATGATGGGCAGGGAACTCAATTATCAAAAGTAAACGCAATGGCAAATATTCCGTCGCAAAATGCTTCTAACCGGGTGCTGGCGTTTGTTCCCGTCATCTTCAGTGCAGCTTTTTTGTTGTTAATCCTTTATGATTTTTCCGTCCCATCCCTCACCGGAAGGAACAGAGGCATGTTGATGCACCAATAGCCATTCGTTATTGTCCGATTTCCTAAAGCAATCTGTTTGGCGAACCAGAAGCGTTTTGGCAATATCATTTTTGAATATTATATCTACTTTTTGAATTGTGCATACAATTCCCATATTATTGCTCATTATTGTTTCACTTTCAAGGATTGACACATCGCAGGACTTAAAACTGCTGAAAACGCTGTCAAACATCTTAATGGCAGGTTGAACGCCTTTAGATGCAAAAGCCGGGATGTCAAACCATAGTGCGTCTGATGCCCAATGTTTAGTACTTGCTGCACCAGTCCTGGATCCGGCCATTTCTTTAACGATAGATGAAAGCGTTTCTTTATCGCCGTTGTTTGTTTTTTCCATTATTATTTGAATTGTACTGGTAAAGGTATTTCAAGAATTTAATGGTTACAAACCACTGCAGATGATTTTTTTCCTGTACATAGTTGGCCTTACTGCTTTATAGTTGGCTTGTTTGTGACTACCTGTTTTCTATCCAATCCACCATTAGTTTGCGCTCGGCAAAAAGCCATTTCCCGTTCTGCTTTACAAAGCTGTCATGATATTTAATATTGGCGATCATCAGTTTTTGAACTCCATCGTTGATGGTTTGATGATGAGCAATGCAGTATGCAATGCCTGTTGCGGTGTCATCGTTCAGTTGCAGCACCGTGCTTTGCCCGTTGAAGTGCATTGTGGCGCGGTAAGTATTAAGGTTATCAAAAACGGGAAAAAGATCTGCTCTTTTATTGATGGCCTGCGTTGGTTCAGTTGATTTAGCATCCATGAAAACAATGAAACGGGTGTCTTCGGTAAAAAGGGCCATTTGCCCCTGCGCATTACGGGTGTCAGCACAATAAGCGTATTGATCTACCAGGTTGCGGATAGCCAGCCTGTCGGCTGCCTGTTGTAATTGTTGTTCGGTGTTCATTATATGTTGATTTTAAAAGTTATGCTGATCAACGTATGCCGGCGGGCGTTACGCCAAATTTCTGTTTGAAAGAAGTATAAAAATGAGAAAGGTTTTTAAAACCTACCTCCAGGTAAATCTCGGTTGGTTTTCGTTTTTTTTCCTGGATAAGATGGTAGGCCTCCGCCAGTCTTTTTTCCTGCAACCATTTGCGTGGCGGGGTTTGAAAGACATGGCCAAAATCTCTTTTAAATGCAGCTAAACTTCTCCCCGTGAGTTTTGCAAAGTGTTCTATAGGTACATTGTAATGATAGTTTTGTAACATAAATTTTTCCAGGTCAATCTTATATGGCGCTGAAAAATCAAATAGAAAAGATCTCAGGGAAGGGTTTAGGTGCAGCAGCAGCTCTATGGCTTCATTGGTTTTAATAGCTGCCAGTCTTTTGCTTATTTTTTCAGATTGCTCTGCGTAAGGCAGTAACGATTGAAAATAACTTTTCAGCAATGCACCCGGTTTTAGCAAAAGGTTTTTTTCGCCTGTATAATTTTTGTTTTCATGAATTGAATTGTCCAGTGCATATTGCCGCAAAGCTTCATCCGTTATTATTACAGAAATGATTTTATATACTTTATCTGTGGCGGGAATTTTTATGGATTTTGCCAGTTGATTTTTTTGAGCCAATAGTAGTTGACCCTTTTTTAAGATCAACTTGCCGTTTTGATGTTGAATATGTGTTTCACCCGAAAACTGAAACGCCAAAACGTGGTACGGTACAAATTGCTCATGGCTGCGTTGCTGCCCAAAAGTGCAGGAATACACAAAGCTGTCTTCTAAAACCCGCGTTACAGGTATTATTTTTTCGTTCATTGTTTTTCGGCTAATAACTGTTGATGATATGCTGTGTTTCGTGCGTTGGTATTGCTGTCAATAAACATCAATATAGTCATCAGTGCAATAGCAGTAATCCCAATGGCCCGCCATAAGGGCGTATTTACAAACATGATCAGCAACGCTGCTGCAATAATAATAAGGGGAAGCACTTTGAAAACCAGTGCAAGGTCATTTTGAGATTTTGCCGTACGCTGTGTTTCTGTTTGGGCAAATGCTTTCGCATCTGTATTATAAGCTGTTTCAAATTGTGTGATCCTTGGTTTGTTGGCAAAAAATAAACCTGCGGCCACAGCCGCTATTAATATACCCGCCACCAACATTGGCCATACAAAAGCTTTTGCCATATTGGTTTTGCCTAATTGCCAAAAGCCAATGGCTGCCAGGAAAAACAGCAGGCTAAGCAGTAAATTTATTTTAGCAGAAAACACTTCTGCCTTTGCCCAATCTGTACTTAATTTTAAAATATCCATCTCTTTGTGTTTGTTTTACAAAGATGGACATTTCCCGCGGGAATGTATTTGCTATACGGCTCAAATTTTATTTGGTGTGTGGCTCTAAATACGCTCCATTTTGTGTTCCCTTATCCCCATAATCAAAAGCCAAAGGCATACTGACAATTCGCCAATAAAAGCGGGGAATAAAATATAAGGAAATAAAGGATTGGCAAAGCCACGGGAGAGAAACATTATAAAACTATTGAGAATATAACAAAACCCTGCAAAAGCATACAGTATTCCAAATATTTTAGGAATATAGCGGGTTTTATAAATAAGATAGCCTATAATGATACAGTAAAATCCAAAGAAAACTAAACCAATTGCATAACCCTGTGACTGCACCTGTAGTGCCATTGTTGACAACACTGCCAATTGGCCTGGTTGAAATACCTGCAGGTAGTTTGTGTTTCCATAGATCAATAAAGGATGAAGCTGATTTACTATGTTAGTTGCGAATATTGCATTGGAAATAATTACAAAAAAAATTGCCAATGTAACTATATACTTATGCGATTGCCTGAACAATATCCAAAAGAACAGAATGACCGGCAGGCCACAAATGAAATTAATAAGGTCAGCAACAAAGCCTAAACGATAAAACATTTCTGACGCATGTATCTTGTTTGCTATTACTAATGCATTATTTGAAACAGACATTGCCTCGCGAACAAATACTTCTGCAAACAATCCTGCTCCAATCACTATTAAGTAAAGAAACCCTGCAATTTTAGAAAATGTTTTCAAAGATTTAAACGTAATATTA
>JABDFW010000100.1:10553-10910 GCA_013286305.1 Bacteroidota bacterium | reverse complement strand
GCGAAAGGTAAAAATGGCAAGTTCTTTACGCAGCATATCACCCTTTAAAGGGCCTACGCCTTTAAGGTATTCAATGGGAGAATCGAGTATGGAAGAACTTCCTGCCAATAGTTTTACAGTAATGTATATATGCAAATGTAAGAGAAGGAGGGAAAGATGAGTTACATTGGAGAAAATGGCTAAATTGTACAAGTGAGTGAAAAGCAAATACCATACGAATTTGTTTTGGACCATCTTATTTCGCCGGAAATTATTGTGAAATCAAATTTTGGAATGCATTATGTGTATTTAGGTGAAAGGATTGTGCTGATGCTGCGACGGCGTGAAAATGATCCCGGTGTTAACGGAATATGGGTG
>JABDFW010000100.1:605-10543 GCA_013286305.1 Bacteroidota bacterium | reverse complement strand
TCTTTACTACCCTTCCAATCCTTTTGTCTCCATGCATTATAAGCCGGCACATGTTGAAAGTTTACGAAAAGAGCTGCCTTCGCTTTGTTCATTCTCCGGTTGCGGTAGAGGAGTGTTTGAATCGGGCTGGCAGTTATTGCCTGACGGAGCAGATGATTTTGAAACATCAGCCCTGCATATGTGCCGGCTTATAATGCATGGAGACAAAAGGATTGGAAGGGTAGTAAAGAAGGGTAGTAAAAAAGTTAAATATCAGTAAAAGTAAAGCCGCTGCTAAATTGTATTAGCAATCGCGGGATGTTTTTTATTAACTTCATTTAAATAAAATTAAACCTCTATACTGCTTTAACATAAACCCTGTTTTATTATGAAACGTTTTTTAGCCTGCCTGTTCTTCTCTGTTAGTTTTACCGTTGCCAATAGCCAAATAATCACTCCAATATTACCCATTGTGATAGGTGCCGCCATAATGCCTGAACATGGTTTTTTGCCGGGTAAAAAATTTCAATTTTACCCAACCATCAATAAGTTTGATTTCGGCGGTAAAAAATTGCGTATTGAATTTTATGATGTACGGGATAGCCTGCAAATTAAAAAACCGGATTGTGCTAAAGTGGAAGTCACCAATGAGTCAGAATTTGCCGGGCCAAACGGGGCCAATAGGCAGAAATGCTTTTGTTACAAGAAAAACAGGATCAAGAGTTATACAGTCAGCTTCTATCAGGGAAGTAATTGAGCAATTTCTTGTTGATTTGAAGGAGTATAAAGAATGAAATAATTGTAAACCCTTTTACTGTTGAGTAAACGAAATATAGGAACTTGTAAATTGCTCATGCTGCAACCATTCTTTCTTTTATGGTTTGCTTTAAAGAATAATAGGATGGGTTGTTAATCCAGTCGCTCTCGCGGGCAATAAGCGTGTTAATGAATGCACCTATCTGTACGCTAAGCGGGAAAAGAATATTGTGTATGTCTTTTTTGATCTGCAGTGTAACCGGTTGCTGGGTTAATATCAAAATATCCCAATCACTTTCTTCAGTAGGGATACCATAGGCACGGCTGCCAAATAAAAATACCTGTGCACCGGGCATAACACTTTGAATGTTCGCTTTAATGGAAGATAATATGTTACTTTCTGTAATCACCAGGGCAAATTTAGTATTTTTAATCCGCTTGAAAATAAACCTATCTTATCAATTCAGGGCAAACGCATTATAAATATTAGCAGGCTGTTTTGGGCTTTATGTACCGTTAGGTACATTTTGTGGGTAGAGCAATTATGAAACGAGCACCAAGCGTTCCTATCGGAACGCCTCGTGCTTGCTTTATCTGTCTACCCACAAAATGTCCCTAATGGGACATGTAAAATGATTTTTAATTTTTCTAAAATTTATAATGCGTTTGCCCATCTTATCAATTCTTATCATCATCTTCCGTTTCTTTCAATTCATCGCGGGATTTGCCGAGGTGTACTTTGGGGTTATCCTCTGTGCCTGTAGAAAAAACACATGCTTCGGGCCTTGTTTCTTTAACATATAGTATTAAAAATAAATGATACAATAAGTTTAAAATTTTTATCTTCACCCTGTAAATGAAATTCTCTGCTTTCATATTGCTTCTTGGTTTTGCAACTTATTATAGCGAAACAGTTTCGTTAACGGCTAATAATTGTGCAGCTTCGGTTACCAGTACACCCTGCTCAAATAAAAGTGCATGTTGCTCAAATAAAGAGGCCGGCATGTGTACGAAAGACCATCAAAACCAATCATCAAAAAATACCGGCGGAGGCTGTAATAAATCTTCCTATTGTTTTGATTGCCCGCTCTGTTACAGCATAATTTTAGAGAATCGCTATGAAACAAAAAGGATTGTTAGTTTCTTCAAAATAAAATATTCAACTCCTGAATATAATTTGATCCCCGGATACATTTCCAAACAATGGAAGCCGCCAAACGTTGGTTAATTTAAAATAAGAAATTAGTAATGAGATTTATTTATTTAACCACAAAAATATAGTTATGAAACATATATTTTTAATGGCAATGGCTGCTATGGTAACCTTCAGCGTATTTGCTGACGGCAGTAAAAAGAAGCAGTGTTGTGCAAAGTGCACTCAAACACACTGCACGCCGCAATGTGCAGCACAATGTGCAAAAACAGTAGCTAAAAAGCCTTAAAAAGCTTTTTTAATATGGCCCCGCCACCGGCGGGGCTTTTTTATGCGTTATCGAAGGAGAGGTTATTTTGAAAATTACTTATCGTACACTTGTTTTTATTCCGACTAAGGAAAACAAAAGTGCTACAAACCACCCGTCCTTCCTCCGTCAACAGAAAGATTTACCCCATTAATATATGATGCTGCGGGTGAGCACAAAAATGCTACGGCAGCAGCAAATTCTTCAGGCTCTCCAAGCCTGCCTGCGGGTATAAGGGAAACACTTCGCTTTACGATCTCATCTACCGTTGTGTTTGCATTTTCGGCCTGTTTGGCAAAAAGGTAATTAATGCGGTCTGTTTTTGTAAAGCCCGGCAATACATTGTTTACAGTAATGCCATTGTTGCCAATTTCATTGGCAAGTGTTTTTGCCCAATTTGCAACTGCTGCGCGTATGGTATTTGAAATGCCTAATCCATTTATCGGCTGTTTTACCGATGTTGAAACGATATTAACAATGCGCCCATAACCCGCCTGTTTCATACCCGGAACAAGTAATTGCGCCAGTGTGTGTGAAGTAATAAGATGGGAGCGAAATGCTGTTTCAAGCTCATCAGCCTTTGTATCCATCATTGGGCCGGATGGCGGCCCGCCTGTATTATTTACAAGTATGTGAATGGGTTTGCCCGATTTAACGTACTCCTCTACCTTAACCTTCACATCTTCCGGCATAGAAGTATCTGCAATGATATAATTATGTTGCTGCTGCTTTGAGGTATCAAGATTTGCTATAACAGTCTTTAGTTTTTCTTCATTTCTTGCCAGCACAATAACATTGGCGCCAAGCAGCGCAAGCTCTTTTGCAACAGCTGCACCCAGCCCCTGCGATGCACCGCATACCAGCGCTGTTTTATTAGTAAGATCAAGGTTCATGTTAAGCTTTTATAATCTTCCCTTACAGGATAAAAAACATCCAGCAATTTACAATCTGTTATGGATGTGCCGTAATGTTTTACATGGCCTGGTATTACAAATACTTTTCCGGGTTCAAGTATATGCGGCACGCCGTCCACTACCAGGTTGAATGTACCTTCCAAAACATGTGCCACCTGTTCGTGCATGTGCGAATGTTCCGGTAAAGTATAACCCGCCTTCACATCCCAGTAAACAAAACTCATGTTATTTGTATGAATGAAGCGGGCATTGTAGCCGGGCACAATCTCCTTTGGCCGCTGATCGTTTAAATCAATGTATGGCATCGGTGGTATAAGTTTGTTAGTTCACAAGTTCACGGGTTCACAGGTTCACAAGTTTGGACGGCGAATAAGCTCATATCAGTAATTGACGTGTTTCAGTAAGTACAATGCTTTTTTAACTTCATAAACTGTAAAACACTTGAACTTGTGAACCCGTGAACTATTAAACTTTGTATTTACACAATTCCTAAGTCTTTTTGTATCTCTTCGAGCGACCTGCCTTTTGTTTCGGGCAATACTTTCCAGGTAAATATTAAGTTAAGCAGCATCATACCACTGTAAAAAACAAACGAATAGAAAGCTCCTTGCTTATTGCCTTCAACAATTATTGGAAATGTCCACGAAATAATTGCAGCCATTATCCAGTGCGTAAAGCTGCCCAGGGAGCCGCCTTTCGAGCGAACCGAGTTGGGAAAGATCTCTGAAATAAAAACCCATATTACAGCGCCTTGTGAAAAGCCAAAAAAAGCGATAAAGCCTATTAGATAAAGAATGATAAAATGATTGCCGGAAATTGGCGGATTAGCAGGATCAACACCATAAAAAGCATTTGCGGCCATCCCAAGAAAAAATATCATTCCCACTGAACCGATGATCAAAAGCGTTTTTCTCCCAACTTTGTCAATAAACGTCATTGCCAGTAAAGTAAAAAATAAATTAGCCGCCCCCACATATACCGGCTGCAGGTATGCCTGGTCTTTTGTAAAACCAGCCATTTCAAAAATGCGGGGCGCGTAATATAAAATAGCGTTGATGCCCGATAATTGATTGAACATAGCCAATACTACTGCAAACATAATGGGCTTGGAATATTTGCCGCCGAATAAGCTTTCTTTGGTAACATCTTTTGGTAATAAATTTTTCGAATCGCCGTCCTTTAATAAAGCATGCTCCTCCTGTATTAATTTACCGGCATCCTTCTCCCCGATCTTTGTAAAAATCACCTCAGCTTCTGCATCACGGCCATTCAATACAAGCCAGCGCGGGCTTTCGGGTATGGTACGCAGTAAAATCGCGAATAATCCTGCCGGCACCACCATTATCCCCAGCATCCATCTCCAGGAATCTTCACCAATATGTATAAATAAAAAATTAGTAAGATAAGCCACAAAAATCCCTGTAACGATATTCACCTGGAACGACCCTGCAAGGCGGCCGCGCAAACGGGCCGGGGATATTTCAGATATATACATTGGCCCCACCACGGATGATGCACCCACAGCAAGGCCGCCAATAATACGGAATGTGATAAATAACAACCACACGGGCGTTAAAGCACAGCCAATGGCAGAAAGTAAATAAAGTATGGCAATTACGTAAAGCACTTTTTTTCTTCCATAACGCTGCGCGGGCACCCCGGCTAAAAGCGACCCGAATACGGTGCCTATCAGGCTGGCAGCAACCGTAAAGCCCTGGAGAAAGCCGCTTAATGACCAAAGCTGTTCAATTGTTTTCTCCGCACCGGATATTACCGCGGTTTCAAATCCAAATAAAAACCCTCCGAGAGATGCAATAAGGGCGATACGAATGGGGTATGTATTCATGTTTGCGCGTTTTAGTTCTTAAATGTATCTGTAAGTTTTTGATTAAAGAAATTTTAAAAAAGTAATTTAATATCGTAATATTTGTGTAACTCGCTTAAGTTAGAAAATCAAATCATAAACTATTACTATGTTATGGGGAATTGACCTTGGCGGAACAAAGATAGAAGGGGTGGTACTGCGCTCGCTGCACGATGTAACACCCGTTGTACGAACAAGGGTTAACACCGAGGCTTACAACGGTTATGGGCATGTTATTAGCCAGATACAAAAGCTGGTGGAAGAAATGAAACAAAAATCTGGTTTAAAGCCCGAAAGTATTGGGTTGGGAACGCCCGGAGTATTTGACCCTGTATTACAGGGAATGAAGAATTGCAATAGTGTTGTATTGAACGGACAGCCTTTAAAAAAAGACCTTGAGCAATTATTAGATGTGAATATAGAACTGGCCAATGATGCCAATTGTTTTGCCCTTGCTGAAACACATTGGGGCATTGTAAAAGAGAAATGCCCCGGCGCGCGAATGGTATTTGGTATTATAATGGGTACAGGAGTTGGAGGCGGCATTGTAATAGACGGCAAAGTTTGGAACGGCTTGCATGGCATAGGCGGAGAATGGGGGCATAATTTTTTAGATGAAAGCGGCGGCCCCTGCTATTGCGGAAAAAAAGGCTGTGTTGAAACAGTTTTGTCAGGGCCGGGATTACAACGTTTTTATACAGGCATTACAGGAGAAAGCATCACGCTAAAAGAAATTGTTGCAAGGTTTAAGCAGGGGCAGGATGAAGCAGCGATCAGTACGATAGAAAGGTTATGCCATTATTTTGGCAAGGCGGTTTCAGTTGTTATAAACCTACTTGACCCCGATGTTATTGTTGTTGGGGGCGGCGTAGGAAATATTGACGAGGTTTATACTAAAGGATATGAGTGGCTTAAATATTTTATATTTAATAACCGTATAGATGTGCAGGTGTTAAAACCGAGTTTGGGTGATAGTGCAGGCGTATTTGGCGCTGCGGCGCTGGTGGCGGAGTAGAATTAATTTATTTGACTATTTTTATTATGTACCGAGATCAAAGAGAAAAAATGCTTGCAGGAAGAAGGCTGATTTTGTCACGAAAAAGATTTATCACGAATTATTCGATCCCTTTTACCGTTGGATTAATGGGATCTGTAGCGTTGTTTTTTTCTTCGAATCTGCTTTTTGACAGTACGATTCCTTTTTCACCAGCCGTTTTGATTTTATTGGCGATACCTGCAACGGCTATTGCATTGTTTTTAAATCAATATACTGCATTAAGGCTCAAACAAATTGATACAGGTCTATCAAAAGAAAATAACTATAAATTCGCTAAAATAGCTTTGGAAAATTTGCAGTGGGAAATAAATGTCGATACAAAAGGTTATATTGAAACTTTTAACCCCCTTGGTGATATTACAACATGGGAAGATCAAATGATTTCCATAATAATCGATGATAACGTTATTCTGATAAACAGCATATGCAATGTTGACTCAATAGTTCTAAACCAGTCTGCTTTTTCTTTAGGAAAAAACAGACAAAATGTAAGGCGGTTTTTGGAGCAATTTGAACTAGCGTCAAGCAATTATGTAAGTATTCATAGTAATTAATCTTATGAAAAATTTTTTATCTGCTTTTTCCTTATTCATTACCTGTATTGCATTGCATGCACAAACAGCTACCTATAAAGAGCAATACCGCCCGCAATTTCATTTTTCGCCGGCAATAAACTGGACGAACGACCCAAATGGCCTTGTGTATAATAATGGAGAATACCATATATTTTACCAGCACAACCCTTTTGAGAATAAGTGGGGGCACATGACATGGGGGCATGCTGTAAGTAAAGACCTGGTGCATTGGCAACACCTGCCGGTTGCCATAAAAGAAGAAAATGGCATCATGATATTTTCGGGTACCTGTGTTGTTGATAAAAATAACACCAGTGGCTTTGGACAGAAAAACGGTCCCGCCCCAATGATTGCTATTTATACAGGCCATACAGATACCATACAATCCCAACACCTTGCTTATAGCCTTGATAACGGCAGGACATGGACAAAATATAAAAACAACCCTATTCTTAACCTGCATAAAAAGGATTTCCGCGACCCTAAGGTTTTTTGGTATGCAAAAGGTAAGTATTGGGTAATGGCGGTAGTGCTGCCGCAGGAGCATAAAGTGCAATTCTATCATTCAAAAAACTTATTGCATTGGGACTTGTTAAGCGAATTTGGCCCCGCAGGCGATACAACAGGAATATGGGAATGCCCTGATCTTTTCCAGGTGCCTGTTGCAGACGATCCGCTAAAAAATAAATGGGTGCTTACTATGAGCATTAGTACGGCGATGCAGTATTTTGCAGGCGAATTTGACGGCGTTGTTTTTACAAATGAAAACCCTGCAGATAAAATTTACCGTCCCGATTATGGGCCCGATTTTTATGCGGGCATTACCTACAACAACTTACCCATTTTACGAAAACCGGTAATGATAGCCTGGGCAAACAACTGGGAATATGCAAATGATATTCCTACAAAGCCGTGGAAGAGCGCTATGACATTGCCACGTGTTTTCTCGCTAAGTAAATTAAATAGTGAATGGCTATTGCGTGTACAGCCTCTTGAAGGCGTTGAAAAATTAAGGGAAAAAGATTTCATGGCACTGGAAAGCCACATTGTGAATGGCAATGAAAATATTAATTTAAAGAGCCAGCAATTTGAAATGGAATTAGATATACAACCGTCATCAAATGGCACAAGTGGTGTAAAACTGGCAGTTGGCAATAATCATTATGCAGAGGTCGGGTATAATTCTGCAACGCAAAAATTGTATTTGGACAGAAGTAATTGCGCTAACCAATCCTTTAATAAAAATTTTGCGAACCTATTTCATTTTGAAACGCCGCTTAATGAAATAAATGGCCACATAAAGCTTCGTGTATTTTTTGATAACAGTATTATAGAAGTATTTGCCAATGATGGCTTGGCTGCCATGACCATGCAGGTATTCCCTGATGCCGCGGATAAGGGCATAACATTATTCAGCAATAATGGCAGCAGTTTTTTTAGCAATGTAAAAATTTGGAAGATGAAATCGGCGTGGGAATAAGAATTACTCTTAGAAGCTTTGCTATTCAGAAGTAATATAAAAATGGAAAAGAGCGTCCTGCCTGCGCAGGCAGGCATCTCAACAGTGAACATGTTTAATAAAATAAAAATACTGCCGGCTATCTGTTAAAATCAATTTTTAGGCTCAGCAACTTGTTTAACTTTATGAGATGCCTGCCTCCGCATGACGACATAAGTTTGCTTATACAGTGTTCTTCTCACAACTACAATCCTAAAGCTCTATCCTTTCAACTCACAATAGACTTACAAATATAATCCGGTATAATGCCGGTTGCATTTATTTGCGTTTCTGCATTTTCCGCACGGGTGTTGCCTGAAAGTACAAGCGTAGTTTTTACACCAAATTTATTGCCGCCTAAAATGTCTGTATTAAGGTTATCGCCCACCATTAAAATTTCATCTTTGCTGTAAAAACCTTTTTGGTTTAGCTGGTCAAAGGCATACATAAACATTTGCGAATCGGGCTTGCCAAAATGGATAAATTTTTTATTCAGCATATTTTCTACCAGCTTGGCAATTCCGCCTGTTGCAACCGATACATCATTTTTTGAAACAGGGTATAGTTTATCTGAATTCGCAACTATAACGGGTATGTTTTTCCTGCGCAGCAGGTTCACGGTTTTATTAATATCTGTATTCCAGTCAAATCCCTCATCGTCCAAAAAAACAAAAGCTGCTATATCTTCTATTGCGTTAAGGTCAATATCCCGTACAGAAATATGTTCCAGGCCTGATTGTAAAATATATTCCGCGGAGTTTTCGGTGCCGAGGTAGGCTATTTTCCCGGTATGTATCTTATTTTGCAAAAACTGTTTTGCCATCATGCCGGAAGTGATTATCTCATGCGTTTCAATACTTTTTAATCCAAGTTTATAAAAGCTTTCTGCCTGCTGGTGCTGGCTGCGGCTGGCATCGTTGGTAAGTACCCGTAGCGCTATACCTTTATTGCGGATGAACTCAATGGTATCCTGCACGCCTTCGATCAGGCCTTTGTAATTCTTGAGCACGCCATACGAATCCAAAAAAATGGCTTTGTAATGTTCTGCAAGGGATAAAAAAGAGGTTTCCTTCATTGACGGTGTAATATAATTGATCTGAACGAAGATTTGGGTTGATTTAAAGGATGATGAGGATTTTTCCTTATATCCTTTTAATCTTCAAAATCCCCCCAAATCATGGTTCAGACATTAATTAAAAATTCAATGCCTTTAGTATAATATCTGCGTTAAAATCTTTTTCTATTGACGGCAGGTATATATCATACGCCTCTTTCTGAAGCTTGGAAGCAAATATCTCGTGAAAAAAATACCTGCCATCTTTTATCACATAATTCAATATAAAAAAACGGTACGCTTCCTTTAAAAACAATATCTCTTTTTCTTCCAGGGGATACACTTCATGGTATGCGGTTAGAAAAAGGAGAAACCTTTTCTCCATCAAAGGGCCGATATAATAACTGAACACTGTTCTGTCCCCAATGTCAGAAACTACGCGGCTTAAAAAATAAAAATCAAGCATTCTTGAATCCATGCGGAACCAGTCGTAATCCCATCTTGAGTACAACCTGAAAGAAGGTGAAACGGAAAAATTGCCGATATTCCAATCTACAAAAACAGGTATTTTATGAAAAGCATCTGCATTTATTTTTTCGCAATTCTCTAAAAATAGGGCGCTTTGTTTTTTTATCTCATCCTCATGCATCCGGTGCTCATATTTGCCTTCTTCAGTCTCTAATGCATGCAATAAATGATCAATATCAACTTTGAGTGTTTTTGAAGATGTGGGCAACGTATTACGGATATTATCACAGGCTTTGTGAAACAGTGCAACCTG
>JABDFW010000100.1:0-595 GCA_013286305.1 Bacteroidota bacterium | reverse complement strand
GCTCCCCCAATTTCATGATCTGTTCTTCATCCAGCCTTCTCGGTAAACGGTTCTTTATTTTTATGGGGCGGTAAAACACTACCCACGCATCAAGAATAATATTTTGAAAACGATAGACAAACAATTCATTGCCTTTCATTAACGACCTTGCTAAAAAATTTTCAAATGGTGCAGGCAGATTATTTGAAAGCGAATTGATGATGGAATGGTCCTCAACAAAGTGCTCATACTTTCCATAGTAAGAAAGCTTTGCAATAATAAAGCTACGGTCTTTAAATGTAACGCGATAAACGTGGTTGGTTGAAACTTTAGCGCTTATATCTGTTATATGCCCAATTTCCCTTGTGTTATCATATGCCTGCCAGGCTTCTTTAACGATAGCGGTAAAGTCTATGAAAGGCATAGCTTGTTTTATCAGATTATTTCGAAGTAGCGTTTCAACTCCCAGTCGGTTACCTTCTGTGTAAACTGTCTCCATTCCCATTCTCTTGTTTTTATAAAGTGGTCAACAAAGGTATCGCCAAATAATTCACCAGCAATTCCTGATGCTTTCATGGCCTCTGTTGCTTCGTGTAATGTTTTGTGAAATTTTTGG
>JABDFW010000099.1 GCA_013286305.1 Bacteroidota bacterium | reverse complement strand
AAGATAAACTTAATAAATCGCAGGAAGGAATTAAAGCCTGGTACTTTTTAAAACCCTGAGAATCACCTGCAAAGCAGGCCTGTTTTATTGCACAGCTTTCATCACGGAGCTATATTCCATATCTGAAGTAACCGTTTTCGCAACTTCCATGTAGGCATTCCTAACTCTCTCGCTTTTAGGCATTTTTTTAGCGATCATTACCATAACATTACTCTTCTCAAAGTTTGAAGACACCTTAGCAGTTCCATTTATAAGGCTCACCCATTCATCTTCCGTTGTAAAATCAACCTCAGCAAGCTTTTTCAACACATTGGCCTTTTCAAAATCAGATCCGATATTACCTGTTACATTTATAAGCTTATTAAAAACAGGCCCTGCAAATACACCGCTTTCGACTAATTGTTTCAATACGTTCGCTTTTTCGTAATCAGACCCAATGCCATTTGTTACATCAAGAAACCTGTCAAAAACCTCTTCTGTATTTATGTCTTTAGCAGTCAATTCTTTCAATACGTTTGCCTTTTCAAAATCTGAGCTGATGGTATTTGTTACCACCAGCAACTCTGCAACCTGGCCATCTGTTAACTGAAGTTTAATAACATTTTTTAACGCATTTGCTTTTTCATAGTCAGACCCGATACTTTTAACGGCATCCATATAAGCCTTGAATGTTTGATCGCTTTTAAGATAGCCGGCAGCAACCTTGCCCAGCAGTTGGCCCTTTTCATAATCAGAACCTAACTGTAAACCAATTCCTTTTGCTATGGCAGTCATCTCATTTTCTGACAGCGAATCAATTGCAAGTAAATACTGGAAGTAAAGGCTTTTTACATAATCATTTTTTAGATAGGCAATGTCATCTAATACCCCACTGGTGCCACCTTTTTTGTAAAGCCGCCCTGCCCTTCCTTTCGCGTCAAAGCCAACATTTATCATCTGTTTAATGGCATTTGACAAAGCTCTTTGACGTTTATCATTCAATGGAATTTCGTTGTTATCGTCATAAACCTTGCATACAACTTCACCATTAGTATTATTTTGTGCCTCAACCTTTATATTGTTTTTCTCATATTTTAAATAACCGCCCGGTGAAATGCTTTCAATAGCGGTTTCATCATCAGTCAGGGTGATGTCGCCTCTGTACTCAATGGCCATTCGGCCGGTTTCATCCCTTATGTTTATCGTTGTGCGGCCATCGGAATGATTAAAAGAAGAATTGTACCCTATTTCACAAGATGAGCAAATGCCCGTTAAAATGATTGCTGTTATTACAAGTGTTTTTTTCATGTGGAATGATTTATTGATTGTTTGAGCCAGGTTTATTTTTCTGTACTTACCAGGAGAAGTGCTTCTCAATCATAAAAATAGAATTTAATTCAATACTATGCAAAACATGCTACTTAATTTATGATAGTAATATATTATGCAAAGTAGCGTTTTTATTATCTATTTGCCTGCTAATCAGTTGGTAGCGCATTAATTTGAGTAAAGTATGATTTTACGAACGGCAATATGGTAATGATGAATGGCTGATGGCGGGGACTTTTTATTCTTGCACCCGATACCTAAAACATCTTTCTATTCAAATACTATTTTCCTTCACCTTAAAATAACTTGCTATATTTTTGAAAGGTTAAACCTTTAATAAATGAATAACCAGGACGGCGCTTATATTTTACAGGTTCAGGGGTTAAATGTTTTTTATGGTTCGTTCCAGGCGGTAAACAATGTTTCATTTGATGTTAAGCCCGGTGAAATATTCGGCTTGCTTGGGCCTAACGGCGCTGGCAAAACCAGTACGCTTAGTGCCGTAGAGGGATTGCTTAAGCCACAAGGCGGCTCCATTACCGTGGCAGGCTATAATGCAAAAGAAAAGCCTTTGTATGCCCGCGCGGCAATGGGGGTGCAACTGCAGGCCACGAGTTTTCAGCCAGAGCTAACTGTTGCCGAAATACTGCAATTGTATGCAGGCATATATGGCGTTAGCATGACCAAGGAAAAGCTGCGTGACATTCTTACCGACATTAACCTGGCTGATGCCGAGTCGAAAAAATTTGGTGAGCTTTCCGGCGGGCAGCAACAAAGGGTATCGCTGATAATTTCAACCATACACGACCCCAGGCTTGTATTGCTTGACGAGCCTACCAGCGGCCTTGACCCGCAGTCGCGCCGCAGGCTTTGGGAACGTATTGAAGCCATTCGTGAAAGGGGACATGGTGTTTTAATAACAACCCATTCTATGGAAGAAGCAGAGGCCGTTTGCGACCGCATCGCTATTATTGACCACGGACGAATAATTACGATTGACACGCCACAGGCCCTTATAGAAAAGCACAGGAATGACCCTGAAGTGATCAGTGTTTCAAGGCGTGGTAAAATAACCCTTGAAGATGTGTTTATCGCTTTAACAGGCCGCGCCATACGCTCATAACTAAATGTAAAAACTATGCAACCAACTATAACTATTCCTAAAACATCCGCAGTATTTGGTTCTTTGCTTCGTGCCGATTTTACTACGCAGTGGCGCAACCGCCGTTCTTTTATTTTGGTACTGCTGGTACCGGTGATCATCCTTTTTTCCTGGAAAGGCTTGATTGGAAAACTTGGCGGCGCATTCGTAATTGCAAACTGCATGACCGTTGGCCTTATAGCCATCGGGTTAATGGGTTATTCCAATTCCATTGCCCGCGACAGAGATAAGGGCATCTTTCAAAGATTGCGTGTTGCGCCTGTGCCTTCATGGGCTATTATGATGAGCCGCCTTACAGTTCAAATTATCATGATATCGCTTATGAGCATTGCCGTTTTTGTAGCAGCCGACTATTTAGATAAGGTAACCCTTTCACCGGCAGGCTATGTTTTAACTTTTGTAACGGCTTTTGTTGGGGGTGCTGTTTATCTTAGCCTGGGGCAGGTTATTGTTGGGCTTATAAAGAATCCCGAAACTGTAAACTCAACCACCAGGCTTGTATATTTTGCGTTCATCATGGTAGGTATGCTTGGCGAGCTTGGCGTATTGGGAGACGATTTTAAAAATATTGTTCACTGGACACCTTATGGTACCGTTAAAACAATGCTTGCCTCAAGCATGGAGCCTTCAAAATGGAATACGGATACCACCACCTCGCTATTGGTAACCATTGGATATACTGTTGTGCTTGCATTCGCAGGCATTAAAAAGTTTCAGTGGAACAGCAAGTAAAAATTACGAGCTAAACAAAAATCCTTTTATAACACTAATAAGAAAATTGAACGCCCCTCCGAACGGTCATCCGGGCGGGCGTTCAATCATCCACACAACTATCACAAAGTGATCCCTTTGGGACAAACTGTAAACTCTTTTATCTCTCTCCCTCTTTCAATCTCTTAGCCCTTAATTACCCGTTTCCCCGTCACGTACTTTTATTTTCTTCTTATTGGCATTTTTCTTTTCGTATTCCAGTACTTCGGGAGGTACTGAATTTGCAGTAGCTTTTTTTGTACTGGTAGAATCGGGCACTGCCACCAGGCCGGGTTTTGTGGTTATAGGTTTACCGGTAATAGGGTCAACTTTTTGGCCTAATACATAGCTTTCTGTTTTGATGATGGTGCCGCGTTGCGAATCATAGAAGGTCCAGGTGCCATGCTCGCTGGTTGATGCATCCACTTTAATAACACGTATGTATATTTTTGTATCGTCGTGCAGATCAGGTACTTCAATAGTATCATAGGGGTTTGCCGGGTTGGTAGCTTTCCAGCTCTCCTCATGTTCAAGCCCCCACATATCGTAATAATCACATAATCCGTTTTTATAACCCCATTTATAATTTTCAATAGCCGAAATATCACCCTGTAACGTGTATCTTCTCCAGGTACCCTCTTTCTTGCCATCTTTAAATACGCCTTCTTCTTCATAACCTGGTTCACCGTGCAGGCTTGGTATATGCACAACCCATTTACCCTGTTTAAGGTTACCGTTATCAGTACAGTTAAGCGTATCGCCATGAATGCCTATCATAAAGGTTTTGCATTGGCAAAGCGCCTGTGTGCCAATCAGCAAAAAAATTATTACCAGCCACCGCATAGAGAGAATATTTAGTGTAAAGTTACTGCTATGTTTTGTTACAGTTATTATAACGCCGGGAATGCTTAGCAAATTGTAAAAGGAAAGATTTACCACAGAGTTTCACGGTGTTAATTTCACAGAGTTCCGCAGAGAATATCCCTCACCAAATGTCCCGAGCTTCGACTAATTACCCGATGACTTATGACTTATTGCCTGAAGTTTCGGGCCAATGATTTTTTTTACTTTTAACTCTTCATTTTTAACTCCACACTTACTTAATGACCCAATGACTAATGACTTCTTTTACTTTTAACTCTTCACTTTTCACTTTTAACTCCTCTCCCCCCAGTAATTTATTGACCTAATGACCAATGACTTATTGACTTGTATTTAAAACACTTCCGCAATATTAATAAACAGGCCATGAGAGTTATGCAGCCCGAAACCATAATCAATATCAATATTGGTTTTGGTTATCTTATTCAATTTTACACGCAGGCCAAGCCCTGCCGCAGGCTGAACGTATTTAAAAGTATAATTGCCCGGCCATTCAGAGAATGATTGTGCATTGGTAAACACCACCCCTCCCAGCAATCCGTTCTTTGTTAACCCAAACCGGTATTCGGCTTCTAAGTATAACATTTGGTTACTCCTGAACCTGCCCTGTATATAGCCCCTGCCCGTATTGGTATAAGTGTCCCATGAGGTTGAAGGAAGGTCTAAATAAGGCGGTGTGCCTTTTAATACCAGCCAGTCATAACTCCAAAAGGCAAGCACATTGCCCGAATGTGCAGGGAATGGAAAATATTTTCGCAGGTCAACCAGCAGCGACTGCCAGTTTTCATCGCTCCCAAGAAAAGTATAGTTAGTACGCCACACTATGCTGGCATATTCCCCGGTTAATGGGTCAATAGGGTTATCCCTTCCATCATATAACAGGTCAAGCGATACACCGGAGGATACGGTTCTTGTTTTGGTGCCATTGTATTTTTGAAAATCACTTACCTGGTTGGGTAAATGGGGGTTCTCATACCCATCATCCTCTATTTTCCAGTGATAATCAAGATTATAACCAACGCCGGCATAAAAATTATTGGTCACCCGTCTGAATATTGTTTGATAAATGCGCAGATAAGAATAACCAATAAGCTCCGCGCTGTCTAACGAATTATTGCCACCCAGCCCATACGTATCCTGCGGATACCTTGATACCCGCCAGTCGCCGGTAAGATTGTATTTGCCGTCTTTCGACCATATATCCGATTGCACAGGAAGCACTATCTGGCTGTTCTCGGTTATCGCGATGCTTGAGGTGATGGTAGATAATTTTGCAGTTGAATCGTAAGAGCCCGTATAAAACCCCACATTACTCGCTAAAATAGCGGCAAGCCTTGTTTGCAAGGTGTAGCCCGCGGCAGGAAGTATGGAAAAATGGTATTTCTTATTTTCAAAGGAAGCCTGGTTGGCATGCGATTTCATTTTAAAGGCCCGCTGCAAAACATCCAGTATATCTTTTTGCTCAACCGGCTTGTCGTCAGCCTGTTTATTTACAGTATCCTTTACAATGGGGAAAGCTTTTTTAACATTGGGAACCTGCGCCCCAACGCGAAAAACGGTGATCAGTAAAAAACAGGATATGTAAACGGATATTTTTATAAGCTGTTGCTTTATGTACGAGTATAGACAGTTTCCGGGGCAAGTTGTTTATTCATTACCTAATAAATATGTGAAAATCGGCAGATCACTGTTTATTATCTGTAAAATACCTAACCGCCAAAAAATAGCCCGCTAAGCCAAGCCCGCTGATGGTGCCTTTGCATTTTGCAGACACGTGCGATATTTTCCTAAAATCCTCCCTCGCCTGCACATTGCTTATATGCACCTCAATAACCGGCGCGTTAACGGCCGCCACCGCGTCGCCTATTGCCACAGACGTATGGGTGTAACCACCGGGGTTTAAAATAATACCGTCATATTCAAACCCAACCTGCTGCAACTCGTTTATAAGTTCCCCCTCCACATTGCTTTGATAATACCGCAATTCAACTGCAGGAAACGATTCTTTCAGTATCTCATAATATTGCTCAAAGGTCTGCGAACCATACACGGATGGCTCACGAGTACCGAGCAAATTAAGGTTAGGCCCATTGATGATGGCAATTTTCATGCCCCAAAAATACGCATAACTGTGTATTGATAGCCAATGTCATTTAGTAAATGGTTTTACTGCCCCGCCGTGGCGGGCTACCTGTTTGTATGTCTCAAAGGGATCACTTTGAGACAAACTCCTATGTGCCCTATCTGCCTGTGTGGTGAAAAACCATCACAAAGTGATCCCTTTGGAAAAACTGAAAACTGAAAACCGGAAACTGAAAACTATTTGGTTTACGCCATTTTCGCTTAAATTTATAGATCAAATGATTGCTTATGACCTGGCTTCCCGTGGATATACAACGCATGCTGGTTGCATTGCTGGTGGGTGCTGTAATTGGCGCAGAGAGAGAGTACCGGTCTAAATCTGCAGGGCTGCGTACCATGATATTGGTTTGCACAGGCGCATGTTTGTTTACCTTGGTGTCTATTCAACTCGGCGGCGCCAACCCCGACAGGGTGGCTGCAAATATTATTACCGGTATTGGTTTTATTGGCGCCGGCGTAATATTTAAAGAAGAAAACCGCGTAACCGGTATTACAACTGCTACCGCAATTTGGATAGTGGCTGCATTAGGGATGGAGGCAGGTATTGGAAACTATAAAACTGTGTTTATTGCCACCCCCGTTATTTTGGTTGTGCTTATTTTTTTAATATACCTGCAAAAATTTATTGATAAATTAAACCAGCTGCGCAATTACAGGATAGTTTGTGTGTATAGGGATGAGACTTTGAGTAAATATGAAGAAATGTTTAAAAAGCATAACCTGGTAGCCTTGCGGGGAAAGCAAAGCAAGGTTTCAGGTTTAATAACGGGTAGCTGGCTTGTGCAAGGTTCGGTTAAAGATCATGAACGGCTTACCAGAGAATTGCTGAGTGACAAGGAAATAATAGAGTTTGATTTTTAAGCTAAGAGTTTAAGGAGAAAAAAATATAAAGAGAAAGAGAGCTAAGAGTTTAAAAGAGAAAAAGAGTTTGAAAGAGAATTGTTGAACATGTTAAAAGGAATAATATATAATTTAAAAATAACCCATGTTTGCTGTTACAAAAAAAATACTCGCTTTTAATAAAGACAGGCTACCCGAAATGGTAAAGCTGAAATACTCTTTTATAAGCGATGACGTGTTCAGGTTTTTCAGAGGCACCTGCCATTTATTTTATGAAGCGTTCGCAAAAAAAATGAACTGGGAGGATAATACAAAATGCTGGATAACGGGCGACCTGCACCTTGAAAATTTTGGTACCTACCGCGGCGATAACCGGGTAGTGTATTTTGATATGAATGATTTTGATGAAGCGGTTCTCTCGCCCGCCACCTGGGAGGTATCAAGAACATTAACAAGTATTCATCTTGCGGCAAATGTGCTTCAATTTGGGGGTGAACTGGCTGATCAGCTTGCCCATATTTATGTTGACGCTTACATAAACATTTTAAAAAACGGGAAACCTCTTGCAATTGAAAAAGAAACGGCAACGGGGTTATTAAAATATTTCCTGGAGCAGGTACAGCAAAGAAATCAAAAGGAATTTGTTTTAAGCAGGATGGAGCAAAAGAAAAAGCATTGGAAGCTTATAATTGATAATACTAAAACACTTGCCGTTAGCAAAGAACAAAAAGAAACAGTAACCGAAAAATTGGATGCATGGCTTGAGTCGCATATACCGTATAAAAAATTACGTGTACTTGATATTGCCAACCGTATTGCCGGTACAGGAAGCGTTGGAATAGAAAGATATGTTGCACTGGTTTATGAAAAAAAAACTGAGCGGTTTCATTTAATAGATGTTAAACAATCATTGCCATCTTCTCTAATGCCATATATAAAATGCAAACAACCTGTTTGGGAAGATGAAGCAACAAGGGTAGTAACGCTGCAAAAAAGGGTACAGCATGTATCCCCTGCTTTTTTGCACACCCTTACAATGGGCAAAACATCCTATGTTGTTAAAGAATTACAGCCAACAGAAGACAGAATGGATCTTGCTTTATGCCGAGGTAAAAAAAAGAAGCTGGCGGATATATTGATCACCATGGCCGAAGCAAATGCTTCCGGGCAATTGCGCAGCAGCGGCAGGCAGGGCAGCAGCATTGCAGATACGTTAATTGAATTTGCCAATAACAGCAATAAATGGAAACAGCCTTTACTGCATTATGCCGGCCAATATGCTAAGCAGGTGGTAAAAGATTTTACTGATTATGGTGTAGATTATGCAGCAGGCAGGCTTGGGTAAGTGAAAAATTGCAAACGATCTTTTCTTCCCTACACATTTTCATCCAGGGTATCGTTATCTTCTTCGGGTACAATGGTAACTAACAGTTTATCTATGCGGTGGTTATCCATATCCACTATTTCAAAATCAAAATCCCGCCAGTGCATTTTGTCGCCTGTCACAGGTATCCGTTCCATGTGGTGTAAAATAAAACCTGCCAATGTATCGTATGGCTGGTCAACCTCTTCTTCCAGCCAGTCAGTCTTGTCAAAATAAGTAAGAAAATTATAAAAAGGTACCTGGGCATCAATAAGATAGCTGCCATCGTCTCTTTTCACAATTTCATAGTCGGTTTCATGTTGCTCAGAAATATCGCCAACAATAGCTTCCAGTATATCATTAAGGGTAACAATGCCCTGCAGGTCGCCATATTCATCTACAATAAAGGCAAAATGGGTTTTACTTTCTTTAAACCTTTCAAGCAACTGGTAGGCAGAAATATTTTCGGGTACATACACGCCGGGTTTCATTACATCTTTCAATGTGGTTTCAGGCTGTTCCCTGAATATATCTTTTAATGCCACAACACCTTTTATGGAATCAATATTAGTTTCGCAAACGGGATAAACGGAATGTATCATGTCATTGGTAAACTCCTTTATATCAGCAACGGTACTGCTCATTTCAAGCCAAACAATATCACTGCGGTGCGTCATCAGCGATGTAATGTTCCTGTCGCCCAGGTGAAACACCCTTTCAATAATTTCCTGTTCGGCTTCTTCAATGGTGCCCTGCTCGGTACCTTCGCTTATAATAGCTTTTATTTCATCTTCCGTTACCTGGTTTTCAATATCGGTGTTTTTACCAATGCGAAAAATATCTGACAGTAAATTTGTGGATTTTGTTAACAACCAAATGAACGGGTAATTAATGGCTGTTACAAGGCGCATAGGCGCCGCAAGGGCCTTGGCAATAGCTTCGGGCCTGGTTAAACCAATGCGTTTGGGCAAAAGCTCGCCAAGCACAAGGGTAAAATAAGTAATAATAATAACAACGCAGCCTGTGGCAATACCATTACTGTAATGCTTTAATAAAGAAAAATGATTAAAAAAAGCTGCCAGGTCATCTTTGATATTATCGGAAAAAATACCGTTCATTATACCGATAAGTGTAAGCCCTATTTGCGTGGTGGAAATAAATTTATCAGGATGATTGGCAAGTTTGAGTGCTTCTCTTGCCCTTATGTCGCCTTTGTTTGCCTGGGCCTCAAGCCTTGCTTTGCGTGCCGAAACCAGTGCAATTTCGGCCATTGCAAAAACACTATTCAGCAAGATAAGCGCAAGAATTATAAAAATCTCGATCATATATAAGCAGTAAAACTAATAAATATCACTTTAATACAGGCGTTATCAAATTATATTACCGTTTTTATATTAAAAGCCGCAATAAAAGAGCAGCAGCTTTGCATTTGCCGGTTGTAATATATAAGCAAGCGTGACGTAAATTTTCAGTTTTATTACATAATTTTAATTATTGCTTGTGTGGCCCTGCATCATTTTATTGCGCCTGCTATATAATGCATATTGTTAAGGTAAAGCGGCTATTTTAAATACGGTTATGAATAGATTAGTTTCACGGTTTACAGGCGTTTTGTTATTATTGGCTGTTGCAATTGTTTTTACCACGTGCATTAAGGAATACAGTTACGAAGGGGGCGCCCCAAACCTGGCAATTTATAATTTTGCCGGCACCGGAGGAACATGTACTAATAATGTTGTAACAGGCAGCTATTATGCGGGCACGCCCTTAGGGGCAGCAAATGTTATTCAATTGCAGGTAAATGTTATAGCTGCCGGAAGATACAGTGTTAATACCAATACAGTAAATGGGGTATTTTTCGCCGGCAGCGGCAATTTTACTGATACCGGCAGGCAAACCATTACAGTTACAGGCAGCGGAACACCGGCAAGTGATGGCAGCTTTTCTTTTAATTCAGCAGTTGATTCAGGATGCTCTTTTATAGTTGTTTTTAATAAAGCCCAGGTTATATCTGCCCATTATACATTAGCAGGTGCACCCAACGCCTGTACAAACATTATTGCAACCGGCAACTATTTCTATGGTCAGGCCTTAACACAGTCAAATTCAATAGAGGTAAATGTAAATGTAACAGCAGCCGGGCCTTATTCATTAACTACAGACACACTGGACGGCATCAGTTTCTCCGCTTCTGGTACTTTTAGCGGTACAGGCATAAAACAAATTACGCTTACAGGATACGGTACACCCACCTTTCCTGAAAACCTTACGTTCAACTTATCGGGCGACAGTACCGCATGTACCTTCCCGCTACCAGTCACTGTTCCCACGCCGCTGGCTACCTATGTACTGGAATCAGGTTTTGGCACCCCCAGCCCATGCATTGTTTATGCATTGAACGGCAATTATATTTCCGGTACGCCGCTAACGGATTCTAATACAGTAGCCATATACGCAGATGTTATTACTGCAGGCAATTTTGCTGTTGCTACAGATACGGTTAGTGGAATGGTGTTTTCCTATGCAGGTACCTTTACTGCAACGGGCAGGCAAACCATCATTTTAAAAGGTAGCGGTACCCCTGTTGCTACTGGTACTTTTGCCCTTACTCCTCAAATAATAGGGCCGCATCCCCTTGGCGGCCAGTCTTGTGGTATTACCGTTCCGGTTAAATGATAAATAAACAAATCCCCGGGAAGCGGCTAACTATAAAACCGGGCAGTGAAATATCCTGGTTCAATTATTATCTCAATAAACCGGCCTGTTGCAGTTTATCTAAAATTATTTTGGCCATCTTGTAAAACGCTTCGTGGCTATAACCTGCAATATGCGGTGTAATAATTACATTGGGCTGGCTGC
>JABDFW010000098.1 GCA_013286305.1 Bacteroidota bacterium | reverse complement strand
TTTTTGCGGCATGAAGAAGATTACTACCATACTACTGCTTTCAGGCCTTTTTTTTGCCTGCAAACGCCAGGCCGGCGATGACCGCGCTACTACCGCTGAAAAATTAAAAAAGACAATGACCAATTTTTTGTACACGAGCACAAAAAGTGATTCAACCCAGGTAAAGTACCATGTACTGGATGTTACTTTCTATGAAGGTGCTGATGAATATGATTGTGAATTTAAAGTAGAGCTAAAAGAAGGCCACATAGATACCACCGGGACGATGGTAGCCAAAATATCAAAAGACCTGTCGAAGGTTACGAGGAGGTATTAAGATTGCAGATTTGGCGATTGCAGATTGCAGATTTGTATGTGCGCCGCCAACTTCTGAGTAATCATTACTTATTAGGAATTAGCCAAACCGTTTGGTGTTCCTGTGAACCACGAAGTAGCCAGCTATGAATACCCACTATTCCGTCTTAAACCCAAGCGCAGATATATAGCCTTTGTTAGGCGTGCAATTCTCAAACCGGCAATTATTTAAAAAACCTTGCAGCGCCTGTTTAACCGCTTCAATGTTCTGGGGTTTTACCCTGCGGATATCGGCAAATGTGCGGCGTGCGGAATCGGAATAAGCTATTACCATCCCATAATTTTCAGGCACTTTAAATGTTACAAAGCCCCGGGTATTATCAATTTTCTTGTACGGCCAAAAATGCCAGCCTACATTGTTTTCATCCAATACGGTACGAAAGCTATCCACCCATCCATCTGTATTCTCACCGGTTTCACCACAATAAACAGGAACCTGGTATTTATCTCTAAAATCAAGATAATCCTGTATCACTTTTTTAGTGGGCGGCGTCCAGTATTTATGAAAAGTATAAATAGCTTTGCTGTCGAAAGGAGGCCCGAATATTTTAAAATTACTGTCCCATTGTGCGCCGCCCAAAATAACAATATGGTTGGTATCCACCGAGCGTATAGCTTTGGTTATTCTTTTAAAAACGGGCTCGAGTAAGGGGTTCAACTTCTCTTTATCAAAATAATGTGCAATTGGTTCATTCAACAGGTCGTAACCTAATATTGCGGTTTCATTTTTGTAGTGGGCAGCTATTTTTTTCCAAATTGAGGCGGCAAGTTCCTGGCTGCCTTCATTCTCAAACAAAAAAGGGTAACCATAGCCATCGTCAATATTATCGCCTGTTTGGCCGCCCGGCGCGCAATGCATATCCAATATTACATAAATACCTTCTGCTTTGCACCAGGCTATCACCCTGTCAAACAGCATAAATCCGCGGCTTTCGCCACGGCCGCCAATGTAATCTTCATCGGTAAACAGCCGGTAATTAAAGGGTACCCTGATTGAATTTACACCAATCGTATGCAGGTAATGAATATCTGCCTGCGTAATATAAGTATCCAAATATTTCTTCCAAAAGGCTGTTGCCTCGTCGGGGCCGATCAGTTCAGTGATTGCCTCATTTATCAGGCGGGGGCTGTTTATGCCGCCGAATTTAAACATATACCCTTCCGGCACAAGCCAGTTGCCGAGGTTAGTACCTTTTATCAGAAAAGGTTTACCATCAACACCAATTACAGCGGCGCCCTTTACCCCAATAAATTTATTTTTTTGAGCTATGGCTGTCGTACAAACAAGTATCGCAGCAACAAGTAAGTATTTTATTTTCATGGCAACAATTATAGAAAAATGTGAAACCAAAAGTATTGGTTTATGTGTTATGGAACAAGAAGATGATTATTTTTGACGAAAGAGTGGAACTATTAGCTATGACTTTAAAAAATTTAAAACTATGTCTTTAATATTAGGCAGAACCGTGTTTGGAAAGGAAGCGGATAAAAGCAATGTACTTAGCAGGGAAGATGCAGATGCCCTGTTTAATTCATGGGTATTGAACAGCCGCCTGCAATTGCACATGAAACAGGTGGCATATTTAATGAAGTGCTGGGCCGCAGAAAAGGAAGGTTTGGATGAAGCCGGGCAATGGAGATGGGAACTGGCAGGGTTATTACACGACGCCGACTGGGACCAATGGCCCGACCTGCATTGCAGTAAAATAATAGAGGAACTGGAAAACAGGCATGTGGACCCCGAAATAATACATGCTATCGCCTCCCACGGGCCGTTGCATTTTGGCGTAGAGCCTGAAACTACGATGGATAAAATGTTGTTTGCTTTTGATGAATTAAGCGGGTTGATACACGCTTACTCATTAATGCGCCCCGGCGGCTATGAAGGAATGGATGTGAAAGGAGTAAAGAAAAGGCTAAAGGAAAAAAGCTTTGCCGCCAATGTATCCCGCGAAGATATTGCAGATGCCTGTAACCGCGCTGGTATTGAACAGGACGAGCTTATTGCGTTTATCATCCCGAGACAGGCAACAGTTAAATGAGCGTTGCTGCATAAATACATTGCTGTTTTCTTTTAATTGAATACTTTAACTTGCAGCAGAAAAATTGCCTTTGTCACTCCTAATTTGCTTGTAACAGTGAACAATGAACATACATCGCCTGCTACCGTTAAAAGTTCAACGGAAGCCATGGTAAATGATGCGGTTATCAATACCCGCGAAGCTTTTATTGAATATAAAAAAATATCGCCCGCTCAAAGAATTATATTCCTGCAAACTATTGCAGCAGAAATTATTGCAGTTGGCCCAACTTTAATACCGGTAACACATAAAGAAACATTTTTACCACTGGCAAGACTGGAAGGTGAGTTACAGAGAACCACAAAGCAGATAAATCTTTTTGCAGAGTTGTTAAAAGAAGGCTCATGGGTAAGGGCCGTAATTGACATAAAAGAAAACCCTGCTGTTGATATACGCCAAATGCAGGTTCCGCTTGGCGTGGTGGCTGTTTTTGGCGCCAGTAATTTTCCGTTTGCATTTTCTGTCGCGGGTGGCGATACCATTTCCGCCCTCGCAGCTGGCTGCGCGGTAGTGCATAA
Organism: Bacteroidota bacterium; assembly: GCA_013286305.1. Classification (GTDB taxonomy): domain Bacteria; phylum Bacteroidota; class Bacteroidia; order Chitinophagales; family Chitinophagaceae; genus JABDFW01. The sequence continues at coordinate 8,492 of JABDFW010000098.1, read as the reverse complement.
AGGCCACCCGGCTCATCCTCAAACTTCAAAAATAGTTGCTGAGTGCATTGTTACTGCGGCAAAAAAAACCAATATGCCGCCTCATGTTTTTGCGATGGTGGAAGGTGCGGGCTATGAAGTAGGCCTACAATTAGTAACGCACCCGTTAGTAGATGCGGTGGCTTTTACAGGCTCTTATAAAGGTGGTAAGGCATTGTATGATGCTGCTTCCAAAAGAGAAAGGCCTGTGCCTGTGTATGCTGAAATGGGTAGTGTAAACCCCGTATTTATTTTACCCGGAATATTACGCCAGAATGGTGATGATATAGCAGCAAAGATCATCAGTTCAAATCTTTTAGGTACCGGCCAGTTTTGTACCAACCCCGGTATAATAGTTCTGCCGCCTTTGCATGATGCAGGAAAATTCCTTAACAAGTCTTCTGAATTAATTAGTGCCAGTAAAGGAGGTGCAATGTTAACGGGCAATATACATTCCTCCTATTCTCACGGAATAAAAAAGCTTCAGGAACATCAACGGGTACGTCTTGCGGGTAAAGGCATAGAAGCCAATGAAGACGGAATTGCGACCCCTCACCTGTTTGTAACGGATGCAGACAATTTTTTAAAGGATGAAACTTTGCAGGAAGAAGTTTTTGGGCCTTCTTCTCTTTTTGTGGAAACAAACGATAAAGCTGCGATGTACAATATTGCTGCAAATTTACAAGGCCAGTTAACAGCAACCATTTGGGGTACCGATGAAGATTTGAAAGAATACGAAGGGCTGGTGCATATATTGGAAGATAAAGCGGGGAGGTTGTTAATAAATGGCGTGCCAACCGGGGTGGAAGTTACAGCAGCAATGGTACACGGTGGCCCTTTTCCTGCAACTACTGACAGCCGTTCAACATCGGTAGGCACTGATGCCATATACCGTTTTACGAGGCCGGTTTGCTATCAAGATTTCCCTCAGTTTCTATTGCCGGATGCGTTGAAAGATAATAATCCTTTGGGGATAAAAAGAAAAGTGAACGGGCGTGAGGAAAGATGACAGCAAAAAAAGTCATTAGGTCATTGGTCAATAAGTCATTTAGGGAAATTGCACATTTCAGATTTGTTGAAGAAGATTAAAACAAAGAAAGATATAGGAAAAAAAGTGGATGCGCAGTGTAGCGACAGAAGATATGGTTGTGAGTAATTAACTTTTGAGGCTACTATTCACTTTTCACGATTGACGTTTCACGTTTTAAAATATTTTGATTATGGCGAGAACGGTAAAAATACACCCGGCGGATAATATTGATGTGGCGCTTGCCAACCTGCAAAAAGGTGAAATGGTGAACGGCCAGGGTGAGGCTTTTGCATTGGTGGAAAACATTCCGGCAAAACATAAGTTTGCTGCCAGGCATTTTAATGAAGGCGACGATATTGTTATGTATGGTGTATTGGTAGGCAAGGCTGTGCACACGATTGAAAAAGGCGCTTTAATAACAACACAAAATATTAAGCACGCATCAAACAGCTATGCACTGAAGGAAAGAAAAACAAGCTGGCATAAACCTGGCGTTGCAAATTGGGAAAAAAGAACTTTTAACGGTTATCATCGCGCGGATGGCTCGGTTGGTACCGCCAATCATTGGGTGGTGATACCCTTGGTGTTTTGTGAGAACAGGAACGTGGATGTTTTACAGGAAGCATTTATGAAAGCACTCGGCTATGAGCAGCGGCAAAGCCCCTACCAGGCCATGGTGCAAAAATTTGTGGAACTTTATAAATCCGGCAAGAGTGAAGGTGAAATTATTACAACCGAAATATCTTTTGATGATGTTGAGGAAAAACAAGCGAGGATCTTCCCAAATGTTGATGGCATTAAATTTTTAACCCACACCCTGGGTTGTGGCGGCACAAGACAGGATGCGCGGGCTTTGTGCGGCTTGCTTGCGGGATACATCACTCATGCAAATGTGGCGGGCGCTACGGTATTAAGTCTTGGTTGCCAAAATGCCCAAATGAGTATTTTACAGGAAGAGATAAAAAAACGCGACTCCAATTTTTCGAAGCCGCTGGTGTTGCTTGAGCAGCAACAGATCGGCAATGAGCAGAAACTATTACAGGAGGCCATACGCCAAACATTTGCAGGGCTTGTAGTTGCCAATAAACTGGAAAGAGAGCCTGCCCCTTTATCAAAGCTTTGCATAGGGCTTGAGTGCGGTGGTTCGGATGGTTTTTCGGGCATTTCCGCAAACCCCGCCATTGGTTATACCTCTGATATATTGGTCGCGCTTGGTGGATCGGTGGTTCTTTCTGAATTTCCGGAGCTGTGTGGCGTAGAGCAGGAATTAAGCGACCGCTGTGTTGACGAGCCCACGGCAAAACGTTTTATGGAACTGATGAGTGTTTATAATTCAAGGGCCATGGATGTGGGTTCGGGTTTCTACGCTAATCCGTCACCTGGAAATATAAAGGACGGGTTAATTACGGATGCGATAAAATCCGCCGGCGCAGCAAAAAAAGGCGGTACATCACCCGTAACAGGAGTACTGGATTACCCGGAGAAAATAACAAAACCGGGCCTCACCTTATTATGCACGCCCGGTAGTGATGTTGAATCCACCACAGCGGAAGTAGGCAGCGGTGCAACAGTTGTTTTGTTTACTACGGGTCTGGGAACCCCCACCGGAAACCCTATTGCGCCGGTAATAAAATTATCAAGCAATACGGTGCTGTATAAAAAAATGAGTGACATTATTGACATTGATACGGGACCCATTATTGATGGTACAGAAACCATTGAACAGGCCGGCGAGCGGATACTGGAGCATGTGATAAAAGTGGCCAGTGGCGAAATAAAAGCGAAGGCGGATGCATTAAAGCACGACGATTTTATTCCGTGGAAAAGAGGGATATCATTGTAGCTAAGAGGCTAAAAGAGGGTAAAGAGAAAAAGAGTGTTTAATCTCTTTTTTCTCTTTCATCTCTTAGCCCCGAAGATCAGAAATTAACTTAATTGTCATTATGAAATATATGACCAGGTTCACTTCGCTATTGCTATTACTTGCCTTTGCTGCTGACTGCAACCAGCCTGCTTCCACTGATAAATCCACAACCACTGATTCCTCTTTTACAAAAGGCTCTTATGGGTACGATGCAGCCTTCCTCAAAAAGAATACAATCAAAATATTGGAACTGTCCGATGGGCAGGCCAAAGTGTTACTGTCTGCAGATTATGAAGGCAGGGTGATGACAAGCACAGCAGGTGGTGATAGCAGCAATAGTTTTGGTTGGCTGAATTATGACCTGATTTCTTCAGGTAAAAAGAAAGGCCATTTTAATGCCTATGGAGGTGAAGAACGTTTTTGGTTGGGGCCAGAGGGCGGCCAATATTCCATCTATTTTAAAAAAGGCGATAGCTTTAATGTAGCACATTGGCAGGTTCCGGCCTTGGTTGACACCGAGCCGTATGATGTTACAGACTCCTCTCAATCGCAGGCAACATTTACAAAAAATGCGACCATCAGCAATTATATGGGTACAAATTTTACACTTAACATCACCCGAAAAATTCAGTTACTAAGTAAAAATGCGCTCGAAGAGAAGCTGATGACAACGGTACCTGCAGGCCTTAACTACGTTGCGTTTGAAACAGATAACAAATTGAAAAATACCGGCACAAATAGCTGGAAAAAAGAAAGCGGCCTTTTGTCTATTTGGTTGTTGGGCCAATTTACGCCAACGCCCGAAACAAAAGTGATCATCCCATTCTCACCGCAAAAAGATGCGCGCAATTTTATAACAGACAATTATTTTGGCAAGATACCGGCAGACAGGCTTTTGGTTAAGGACAGTGTGCTATACTTTAGGTGCGATGGCAAGTCGAGAGGTAAACTCGGTATCTCGCCGGTCATTGCCAAACCGATTGCAGGCAGTTTTGACTTTAATAAAAATGTATTGACCATTGTCATTCCACAGGTGGACAAAACAGGTTCTTATGTAAATTCAAAATGGGAGATACAAAAGCAACCATACAAAGGCGATGTAATAAACAGTTATAACGACGGCCCCATGCAGGATGGCACGCAGCTTGGGCCTTTTTATGAAGTAGAATCATCTTCTGCCGCAAAAGAATTAAAGCCGGGAGAAGTGCAGGAATACAAAGAGGCCACCTGCCACTTCCAGGGAGATTATAATGCTTTAAAGGCACTGGCAAAACAACTACTTGGTGTTGATTTGGACGAAGTGAAAAAATGGTAACTCCAGTCTGACGGTCTCCGTCTGACTGACGATGATTTGATAAAAAGACATAAGAACAATTTTGTATTTAGGCATTAAACAACTCTCTGGGAAATTTGCCAACTTACGATGTTTACAAAGACTTATGTATATATTTGACTTAGACTATTGAGGGAATTAACCGCTACTCTTAATTAATAAAATAACTCTACTTTTAAAAAATTAATTTTTAATATGAAAAATGTTCTTTTATCCGTATTCATTCTCGTTAGTTATATTTCTTTTAGTCAAAAAACAAAAGAAGTCACTGAGGAAACTGTAAAAACACTTTATAATTCGTTACCAAAAATTGATGGTAAATGTGAATATTCCGAGGTAGTGCAGTTGGATTCGACCTATAAGAAAGATGTTCTTTATAAAAATTCAAAGCTATTTTTGCAGATGCCTTCAAAAGCGCTAAGGATGTGATTCAATATGATGATAGGGAAGAAGGCAAAGTAATTGGAAAAGGTAATTTTATTATAGAAGGAAGTCAGTCTGCTTTTTTAATCTATACGATTCAAAAATGGCATGTGAACTTTAGCCTTGAATTATTTTCTAAAGATGGCAAATACCGATATAGAATATATGATTTAGAAATATCAGAAATTAGAACTGTAAGTGGAGGTAGTTCTCCAGATAATATTTCCAACTCAGATTTAAGTATTGATGATGCATATAATCAAACTTTAAAAGGGATAGATAAAAAGATGAATAGGAAAATGTTTTCAGAAATAATTGATAGAATAAATGGTACGATATTAGAGATAAAAAATTATATGTCAAAGAAGCAATCTTCATCAAATTCGGATTTCTAACTGTTTATTATCCGGTTTTCGATTATAAATTTAGCACATTACTTAATAAGAAAAAATGGAACTTTCAAGAACAATCTAATTTTTGTGCACTGCAAAGCATAACAATAATATTTTGTCTTTATCAAGATTAAATATGGTGAATTTATTACAAAATATGCTTACAAAACAATACCTTATAGTAGCATATATTGAACAAAAATTGCAAATTGTAAACTTTATAAAAGAAGGCAATGATGCCCTGAATGTTTGATGGCCTTCCGCATTCTGGTCTTCGCAAAACTCCGTATGCCGTAACGTTCTTTCGAGTAAGGGGAAGAGGTGCGGGATGGCCTGCGCATAATTCCATACATGCGTACAGGAGCCGTGGCAGCAACCTTCATTATCGCCGCAACCTTCAAAACTCCATAAACGCCCGTCATATTGCCGCATAACAGTCGGCGACTTTAATATGGTGAGATTAGCAGCTACCGCTTCTGTCACTTCAGCTGGAAGGGTAGAGGCATAAAATGCTTCTTTAAATAAGGTTGACTTTTTTTGCAGTTCATCATAATGCTGTTTCCAATAATCGGCCACTTCATAAATATCTGCAAACCTTTTACTGTACCAGGGTTTATAATTTCCTGAGGTATAATTTTTATCTGCGATGGCATCGCCAAGATCGGCAGAAGTAAAACACTGGCCCGCAGGCACGTCGCTATTCTCATCCTGTTTTACATCTTCGCCTATATGAATATCAGTATTGGGTACATACCATGCCAAAATCAGGCGTATCTTTTTTTCGTGCCCCGGCATCAACGCGAAAGGCACATACAACGATGCGCCTGGCGCACCCTCATCAACCGGTTCAACACTTTTTACATTACCGCTGCGTATGGTTTCCCATGTAATGGTGAGCGGGTCAAACCATCCGCCGCGAAACCAGCAATGATCTATCATTGTTTCACCCTGGTCAGTATATATGGCGACGTCGCCTTGCAATTGCGGTTTTTCTTTTGTACCATCGCAGGAAAGTACAAAGCCATTCTTTATTTTTTTGATGGAATTTTTTACATCCCCAGCAGCCATGAAATTTCTGGAATTGAACGAGAAGACAGACTGGATGGTTTTTGTACCTGTATTTGTAAATGAATATTCAAGAGCACCGCAAGGTAAGCCCGAATTGTCTGCATCGCCGGGTATAAAAGGGCTCCATCCTTCAATCTTTACTTTCAGGGGCATATCTTTATCAGCCAGCGATATCAACCCAAAAGGGAACCTTGTTTCAAATTCGGCAGAGTGAAAACGTGGCAAGCCATAAATAGTACCACCGGAGCCATTGCCCGAATCCGGTCGCCCGAATTTCTTCCAGTCAGGGGCAGGCCCTTCCAATACTTTTGCACCATACTGCAGATCTTTTACACAAATCGCCGCAAACAAACCGGGCTCATTAAATACATCAGGTTTGTTGCGTACCGACATGTGTGATATGGCGCCTGTACCTTCCAGGCAAAACATGCCCGCACCCAAACCGCCAATGGGAAAAGCAAGCCGGGTAAGGTACTCATTCTTATAAACTCCATTAAACGGGCGGCCAGGCGCGTCGCTGTTAAAAACATCTTTCAGCGGTGTATCAGCACTATCCTTCAAACCCTTTTTATGCTTAAGCAAGTCGGTTGGAGCAACGGTAGCGGTAATACCGCCAATGCCTAATGTTTTTAAAAATGACCGCCTGCCTGGACTCTCTTTCATGGAATTTATTTTTAAGATTAAATCAACGAACGCCTATCGTGTTCGTTAATGTTCCAATGTTCTCTATTGTTATAGAAACTTCATCGCCAACATGCAGTGTAAAATCGTTTCCGGGCACCATGCCTGTTCCTGTCATTAGATAGCAACCAACAGGAAATGCACATTCCAAAAAGAGATACCCGGCAAGCTCAGTTAACGACCGCTTCATCCTGTTTAATTGTATGGAATCATTAAACAATTCTTTCCCATCACGTTTTATGATGATGCTGATAGTGGTTTCAGGAGCAATGGGTAATTCCGGTATGTACAGGCATGGCCCCAGTGCAGCACTTCGTTCGTACACCTTTGCCTGCGGAAGGTACAAAGGGTTTTCACCTTCAATGCTTCGTGAGCTCATATCATTGCCAATAGTATATCCCTGTATTTCGCCCCATGAGTTGATGTATAAAGTAAGCTCTGGTTCGGGCACATTCCATGTGGAATCCTTGCGTATATATACTTCAGTGTTATTGCCCACAACACGCTGTGGCAGGGCCTTAAAAAACAATTCAGGCCTTTCGGCTGCATAAACCTTATCATAAAAAGTCGCGCCGCCCGATGTTTGCGATTCCTCCATTCTTGCATCGCGGCTACGCAGGTAGGTAACGCCCGCAGCCCACATTTCCTGCGTGCCGATAGGGGGCAGGCAACCGGTTACCCATTCATCAAACACTTCAGCAGTTATGCCTTCCTTCGTGTTTTTGTGCTCTTTTAAATATCCATACAGGTTTTGCCTGTTTACAAGCTTGTCCCAGTCTTCCTGCAAAATATATATGCCTGTATCAGTTTGAAGTAAGATGCCCTTTGTTGTTTTGTAGAGTTTCATTTTGGTGTGTTTGTGCAGCCTGACGGAGACCGTCTGACTGGGGGTTAAATGATCAAATAGAAATCGTTGTAAGTATTCCATGCCCCGTCGGGGCATTTGGTGGGTAGTGAATCAAAAAAAATTGGATTTCGTTCCGTAGGAACGTCTGGTGCAATTATTTCGCTTAGCACCATGCGTTCCTATGGAACGCTTTCCTTCCAAATTTCTACCCACCAAATGTTCCTATGGAACATCACGATACATAATTAATGATTTTTATTCGTCCCGCACTGCAAGCTCTGCTTTAAAATCTAATAAGCTTAAGATGTTAAGCGTTAATCTTTCCATATTTCAAATGTACAAAGTTTATAGATGAAGCAATTGGGAAGAAAATATTGTGTTACCGGCTGAAGTAACACGGATGAGGCTGTGGTTGCGTCGCACACTGGAACGGGGTGGAAACGGTGTTGGGTTTGAGGAATATCTGTAATTTGGCTTCGTACACGATATATTGCCGGCTTACAAAAAAGGTTATCAGCAAGCAGATTTATTTATTAGCATTTCCAAAGAGTTTAATTCGTCAGAGCGATTTCCAAAGTTAAACGCAATTGAAGTATTTTCATCCTTAAATGAACATCCATAATGAGAAATGATTTTTTGAGCTAAGATGAATAAGTCATTTAAGTCGGCAAGATTATAGAAATTTAAACTTATAGATTCTTTTTCAGGGAAATCATAGTGCGCCATTTGCTTATTGCGCAAATCCTTTATAATTGCAATTTCTGTCTCAGCTTTAGATATCCACTCTTTGACAGCCTCAACTGTCTCAGGCTTAAATAAATCCTTGTATTCTTTTT
>JABDFW010000097.1 GCA_013286305.1 Bacteroidota bacterium | reverse complement strand
CATGATATAAACATTAGTGCTGTCAAATGCAACTACATCAACTCCATTAAATTGCCCGAGATTTGCAAAAGTTTGATCAGGCTTGCCATTTTCACGGGTGCTTGTTAATACGGCATAGCAGCTCACACCTGCTTTTCTCAAAAGATTAAGCAACAGTATATTCATTTCGGCACTACTGCCGGTTTTGGTTTTCCAGCATTCATCAAGATCATCGGAGTATATCGTCCGTTCTTCATTCCAGCTAATATTCTTCTTTACATATTTATAAACAGCGTCTATTTTGCCTGCGTCAGTTTGCAATTTTTTTACAGAATCAATAAACGATGCCGTTCCCTCAACGGGCTTATCAAACTACAACCCAAAAAAGGGGAAATCCAGCAGCAGGCTATTAAATAGTTTCCATTTTGCAGCAGCATTGATATATGAGAAAAAAGTTTTCCGGGTCATGGAAAATTCTACACGTTGCAGGTTATCCACTACAGAACTCATAAATGGCTCGTGTTTAAAGGCCGGCACATTCCTCATGGTAAACGTCCGTATATCCTCATTATAAAGAGTATTGGCGTATTCCTTTAGCAAGGAATCCTTTTCCACAAGTTGCGATGTTATGAAGTGGTAGGACATTGCAAGGTACTGTGGTATAGTTAATTTACAACTGGTGTAAGCCGTTGGTATGTCGTCCTGGAAAAACCATGGAGACACACTGAGGGAATAGCTAATCGTTTTTGTGTACCTGTATTCAATTACCGACCCCTTTTTTAAGCCGGGGAATGTAAACCGTATTCGGTTATATGCATTTTTGGCGTTTGATTTTTCTTTGAATATCTGGCTTTTATCTACTTTTTGTATAACAATATTGCCACTATCATCAAGGTTATATATGTAAGCCTCTATATCGGATATTTTTGTAGTGTGGCTTTTGCCGGAGTAGGGAATATTTATGCTTGCAGCAGAAAAACCCTGCTCATCAAATATTTTTATACGTGTACGGTATTCTGTGCCAATTTTAGGAAATTCACTAAAAGTGCTTGTATAGAAAGTCATATTTGCTACACTAAAAAGGTTCATTGCCGGTGCGCCTTTAGCAAAAGGACAATCTTTCATTTCAAGTTCGGCCCGGTCAATTTTGCCAAATTCAGGCAGCTTATCCTGGCCATAGGTGATGGAAGATAAACAGGTAAAAGCCAGGTTCAGGTATAAAAATAATTTTCTCATTTTGGGTGGGTTAGAACAATAATAAGAAAAAATAATAACAGCCAATATTTTTTCTAATATGTTTAATAAAAACTCCTGAATACCAGCTCACTTAAGCTTTTCATTATCCTTGTGCCTTTCTGCATCGCGGATATTCTTCTTCTCAAAATTTTTATGCAAAGCCTCCGTAAGGTTAACGCCGGTTTGGTTGGCAAGGCATATCAATACCCACAATACGTCGGCCATTTCGTCTGAAATAGATTTACCCTTGTCTGTTTCTTTAAACGACTGCTCTCCATACGTACGCACCATTAAGCGCGATAACTCGCCAACTTCTTCCATTAATATGCCCAGGTTGGTAAGCTCGCTAAAATAACGTACTCCAACAGTGGTTATCCAGGCATCTACTTGCTTTTGGGCTTCTTCTATAGTCATACACAAAAGTTCACGAATTGTTACGAATTTACGCGAATCTCGAAGCAAAACGAATTTTCACAATAAGACTCAGCTTTTCGTTGTTAAAATTACGCGTTTAAACTCAAGCTGGTCTTTCCCAAAATTTATAATTATTCCAAGATTGATATCTCTTGAAGCTTTTAAATAATTTAATGTTTGCCTGAAATTATCCGCGTGAATAAAGGTTGTGGCTTTAACTTCTATTAATATTTTATCAAATACAAAAAAGTCGGCTACAAACTTATGTGGTAAAAGAGTTTCTTCGTAATAAATGTCAAAAGGCTTTTCTCTTTCAAATAAGATAGTGTTTCTTATAAATTCAACTTCCATTGCATCTTTGTAAACAATTTCCTTAAAACCTTTCCCTAATATCTTATGAATTTTCATACATATTCCAACTAATTGGTATGATTCTTCTTTATATAAAATTTTATCTTCCATAATATGCTTTTTAAAATTTACAAATCTTAGATCGCTAATCCTCTTTATTCGTGAAAATTCGTTTCCATTCGTGATCCTTCGTGTTCATTATTCTTTACTCTTCGTATCCATAATAATCGTAACCGGCCCGTCATTCAGCAACCTTACTTTCATATCGGCACCAAAAATGCCCGTGGCAATGGGTTTGCCAAGGTCTTGCTGCAATTGATCAATCATTTTTTCATACAGCGGTATGGCAATTTCGGGTTTGCTTGCCTTTATATAAGAAGGCCTGTTACCCTTTTTGGTTGATGCGTGCAGTGTAAACTGGCTTACCAGCAAAATATCGTCGCCTGTTTCTTTCAGGCTTATATTCATCACGCCATTTTCGTCATTAAAAATGCGCAGGTTAACTATTTTGTTGCTTAGCCAATTAATATCTTCTACAGTATCTGCATCTTCAATGCCCAATAAAATCATTAAGCCATTTTGTATGGCGCCTGTTATCAAACCATCAACTGTTACGGAAGCTTCTGTTACCCTTTGTATCACCGCTCTCATTTGTTTCTTAATTTTACCGGATGAAGATAGATATTACGCCTGAAATAATATTTCAAACAGCACGCAGCGGCGGCAAGGGCGGACAGAACGTGAACAAGGTGGAGACCATGGTTGAAGGCAGGTGGCTGGTTAACGAATCGCAATTGGCTAATGACGAGCAAAAAAGTTTGATACAACAAAAGCTTGCTAACAAAATAACTGCCGAGGGTTACCTGCTGGTAAAATCGCAAACAGAAAGGTCGCAGATGGGCAATAAAGAAGAAGTGATTCGCAAAATGAATGAGCTGGTAAACCAGGCCATTATTAAAAAGAAATTGAGGATAGCCACTAAACTTCCTAAAGCGGTAAAAGAAAAAATATTGGAGACCAAAAAGCAGCGATCATCCATTAAACAAAACCGCAAAAGGCTAAAACCCGGCGACTATTGAGTTTTACTTAACATCTAAAATATCATCTCTCCGTTCTATAGTGGCGCTTAACCTATATTTTTGCATGAAATTGTGGTAGTTGAGTAATATTAAAAAATTAGCAGGGCAAACATTGTGGTATGGCGGAAGCAGTATTGCTGCAAGGTTCATCAATTATTTACTAACCCCTTTATTAACGTATAACCTTGCAAACGTTGCTGACTTTGGAAAAATAGGTTTAATTTATTCGGCGTTACCCATCCTCAACATTGTTTTCACTTATGGGTTTGAGACAGCTTATTTTCGCTTTGCATCTAACAAAGATTATAAAGAAACTATTTATAGTACCGCTTCATTATCACTATTTTTTTCAACCATCATTTTCACAGTCCTTCTCTGGCTCAATCAATCATCTTTTGGCAATATCCTGGGATTACAAAATTTTCCACAGATCATTCAAATAAGTATTTTCATCGTTGCACTTGACGCATTAACTACCATACCTTTCGCCAAACTAAGGCAGGAATCAAGGCCGGTTAAATACGCTTCTGTTAAAGTAGGTGGTATCGTAATCAATATACTTTTTACCTGGTTTTTTATAAGCTTTTGCCCTCATTACCTGCAAAACCACCCCAACGGGTTCGTAACAATTTTCTATAGTAACAGCACCAACCCTGTAGTATATGTGATGCTGGCAAATCTTTTCGGTTCGTTATTTACTTTATGCCTGCTTTTTAGTGAAATAAAAGCAATACGTTTTAAGTTCGATACAAGATTGTGGAAGGAAATGATCATTTATGCTGCGCCATTGCTTATTGCGGGGATGGGGGGAATGATAAATGAGACATTTGATCGCTTGATGCTGCGCTGGTGGTTGCCGGGTTCTGAAACACACCGCGAAGAACAGGTAGGCATTTATAACGCATGTTATAAATTATCAATCCTTATTACACTTTTTATACAGGCATTCCGGTTAGGAGCAGAACCATTCTTTTTTAAGCAGGCCGAAGGTGATAACCCGCAAAAAGTATATGCAAGGGTGATGAAATTTTTCGTAATAACCATAACGGTGATGTTTCTTGTGGTTAGTATGTATATACCGGTGTGGAAGCATTTTATCGGCCCAAAGTACTGGAGCGGATTAGCTGTAGTGCCAATATTATTATTTGCCAATATGTCCCTTGGCATTTATTATAACCTAAGCATCTGGTATAAGCTTGCAAAGCGTACAACGGCAGGTGCAACGATTACCTTAATTGGAGCAGGCATTACTTTTTTAGTAAATGCATTGTTTATTCCCCGGTTTAGTTTTATGGCTTCGGCATGGGCTACATTCTTATGCTATTTTAGTATGATGGTGATAAGTTTTGTTTGGGGGCAAAGAGTATATTATGTACCTTATGCATGGAAAAAACTTTCAGCCTATCTAATTATTGTTTTGCTGCTCTTCTTCGTACACAAAGGTATTACGACTGTATGGAGCAGCACAGTCTTAAGCTTAGCCGTCGCCATATTGCTTACCCTTGGTTATCTTTTCTTCATTATCCAGGTTGAAAAGAGCGAATTTGAAAAGATACCGGTGCTGAAAAAATTTATACGAACCTCGTCTCCCTCTTAAAGGGTTTCTCTCTTCCCCCTTCAGGGCTGGGGCTTTGGGGCCTGCTCTTTTTCCCCAAAACTCCCTACATTCGTACAAATGGTTTTTATGCGTTTGATTGAAGTTAATGATGCAAAAACTGCAAAGGATTTTATTACGGTAAATGTTTTAATGAATAAAAGCAACCCAAACTATATACGCCCCCTTGATAAAGAGATAAATGATGTATTTGATCCCGCAAAAAACAAAAGCTATAAATACGGCGAAACAAAACGATGGATCTTAAAGGACGATAACGATACCCTTATCGGAAGGGTTGCGGCATTTACCAATACAAAATATGTAAACAAGGGGACAGATTATCCAACGGGGGGAGTAGCTTTTTTCGATTGTATAAACAACCAGCAGGCAGCTAACACGCTGCTTGATACTGCAAAAGAATGGTTACAAAGTAAGGGGATGGATGCCATGGATGGCCCGATAAATTTTGGCGACCGCGATAAATGGTGGGGGTTAATGGTTGAGGGTTTTGATAAGGCGCCCATTTATGGTATGGCCTTTAACCCGCCTTACTACGAACAATTATTTGAAATGTATGGCTTTAAAAACTATTACAACCTCTATTACTATGCCATGAATGTGGATGACCCGTTGCCGCAACGTTTTCCTGAGCGTTATTCCAAATTTGCAAGCAAGGCAGGGTATAGTGCAAGGCATATAAGCATACAAAACCTGGAGAAGCATGCTGAAGAATTTGCAACAGTATATAATGCAGCCTGGGCGCAGCATGGCGAAGCAAAAGAAATAACTAAAGAGCAGGTGATGAAGCTGTTTAATACCATGAAGCTTATTATGGATGAAAGGCTTATTTGGTTTGCTTACTACAAAGATGAGCCTATTGCCATGTGGATAAACATTCCTGACCTGAATGAATACTTTAAGCATTTTAATGGCAAGCTTGGGCCGCTGCAAAAGCTGCATTTACTGTGGCTGAAAAAAACAGGCGGTTGCAAAAAATTTACAGGCGTAGCGTTTGGTATTGTTCCAAAATACCAGTCACTTGGTATTGATAGTTTCATGATCTACCAGGGCGCGTTACTAATACAGTTTAAAGGTTGGTATCACACTTACGAAATGGGTTGGGCGGGTGACTGGAACCCCAAAATGCTGAACATTTATAAAAGCCTCGGTGCCAGCCAAAGCCGCCGTATGGTGGTTTACAGGTATATTTTTGACACTAAACACCCCTTTGAAAGGCACCCCGAAATGGAGTACACGCAGGGGAGGTAGCTTTACAGGTTTGATTGTTTGAAAGGGTTTGAAAGTTTAAAAGTTCACGAGTTCAAGTAGTTCACAAGTTTGTGGCTTGTAAATTCTATTTATAAAATTCCTTTCGCAAAATAACTTTCTCATCGCCATCATATTCAACCTCTCCTTTTCCGTGTAATGCAAGAATGCCATATACAACTTCTTGCCGTGTTAACCCATCAACAGAATTCACTATTCCCGTTACAGTTATAGATTCTAGCACTTGACCTGGGTTTAAGTTCTCAAAAAATGAATTAGCATTATTTACTGCTTGCTTTAACTTATCAATTATTTCACTCTCAGATTTCATAAAAACTGGTTTTAAGTCAGGATTTTAAAATTCATCTATTTTTTCTTTGGAAAGATTCATGAATTCATTTTTCAAAATAGCGGCATAATAGTCAATTACATTTTCCCCAGCATAAATATCAAAGGCAAATTGCTTTTCATCAATTAAATATTCAATAAGTGATAGTTTTAGTTCCTTTGGAATATCAATTTTAGTAAGTTTATGAGAATGATTATTATCAAGGGAAAGACACTCTCTTAGTTTGCTGGTTTCTCTGTAAAGAAATTTACTTCCCTGAACAAATTTTCTTCTCTCACTCAATCTGTATTCATTATTATCCTTTTTTAAATTACTGATTGATTGAATAAAAAAAGATTTATTTATTGGTTTAAAGGGACCTCTTAACACAGGTGACTCTACATCTTCCTGTATAAAATTAGGATTACTATATACAATAAATACACCATCGTTATTAAGATATTGCAACTCAGCTACTGCAAATTGAAGGGCAGTATATTTGTCAAGTGAAAAATCCAATAATCTTGTTGGCAAACCATAATGCTGTCCTCCCATCATCCATTGCCAACTTTCGTGATAACTATTCGGTATTATAGACATTATATTTTCTAAATCATTGTCTGAAACCTTTTCTTTAAATTTCGTTAAGAGCTTCTCTTCTATTTTCTCTATATCTTCTATTTTGTTATAAATTGTTTCATCTGTTTTATTTCTCGCCAAGCTTGGGGTGATATTCCAAATAGCATTTGGTTGCCCTCTAAAGTAGCAATCTCCAGAATTGCAGAATCGTCCAAATTCAGTTAAAAACTGTTCTAACGAACTGGTTTTAAATGTTTTCATAACGATATTTCTATATTAATCTTCCCAATATTGTACACCTTCTTTATTGATATAACCATATTTCCAGTTTCTGTATACTTCTACTTGTGCCAACCCTTCTGAAAACGAATGAGCATAAGCAAAAGAACACGGGATTACAATAACACCATTTTTATTAACGAAACCCCATTTCTTATTCATTCCTATTACTGCCAACCCTTCTGAAAATCCATAAAAAGACTTGTAATATGAATAACCCCAATCAGAACTATCAAAAGAACATGGAATTGCAATTTTACCAGTCTTATCAATGAATCCCCATTTACCACTCATTTCTACTTGTGCCCATCCTTCTGTAAACATAAAAGTTTCATCAAAAATACATGGTATTACGATTTTGCCATTCTTGTTAATGAAGCCAGATTTCCCATTTATTCCTACTGCTGCCAACCCTTCTGAAAATCCATAAAAAGACCTGTAAAAGTTAGAAGTCGGCCTGTCAAAAGAACACGGTATTACGATTCTACCTGTCTTATCGATAAAGCCATATTTTCGATTCATCTCTACCTGTGCCAACCCCTCTGAAAAATCCCAAGCATTCTCAAATGAACACGGTATTACAATTCTACCCTTTTTATCAATAAAGCCCCATTTCCCATTCATTTTTACCACCGCCAACCCCTCTGAAAAATCCCAAGCTTCATCAAAAGAAAATGAGACTACGATTTTACCTGTCTTGTCAATAAACCCCGATTTCCCATTCATTTTTACCTTTGCCAAACTCTCTGAAAATATTGAGGCGCTATCAAAAGAACATTGGATTACGATTTTACCTGTGTAATCAATAAAGCCCCATTTCCAATCTATTTCAACTGGTGCCAATCCTTCAGAAAACGAACAGGCTTTTAATATAACCTTTTCAATATAGTAGATGTCTTCAAAAGAGAATGGGGCTATGATTAAACCTTGCGTATTGACCAATCCCCATTTCTTATTCATCTTTACTGCTGCCACCTCGCCTGAAAATGTATGGGCATCATCATACACACAATCAATCACAATCTTTTTATCCGGTGTACAAAACCCCCATTTATCTTTTTTCCTATACGGAATTAATTCCGGGTCAGCCAATGCCAACAACTTATTGGCAACACTTATTGCATTACCTACCCGCTTAATTAAGCCACCCTCATATTTTATAATCTTATTATTTTCCACCCTCTAAGTCTTTTAACTGTACTATTAATTTTTGCTTGGCATTTGTAAAATATTCATCCCAATTAGCAATGCCGCTAACGGTTGTATATGTATCGCTTTGCTTAATGCCATGCAATTGTCCCTTCAATTCCTTAATCCGCAAGCGCAACTTTTCCATTTCTGCCTGCAATAGTTTCTTCTCAGTAATCGCATCCGATTTATTAATAAAAAAGTGTCCCTTTTCAAGGTTCTCCAAAATTTCCTTCACCCTTTTTATATCATTTTTTTCATGGGCCGCGCTTAATTCGGCAAAAAGTTTTGTGGCTAATTCTTTTTGTTCTTCACTTACAACATCAGGGTGGCAAAGCTTGCTTGCCTTTCTGTATTTATCTTTTAATTCTTTTTTTTCGTCATCAGTAAGCGATATTATTTCCTCATCTTTGGAAGCCTCATACTCTTTGTGATACGTATTGTAATCTTCTTCCGCTTCCTGCTGTTGTGGCGTTCCTTTTGCTTTTTCTTTCCTGAATTTCAATATTTTAATAATCAGTTCGCCAAGTTCTTTGTTGTGCCGCACACCAAATTCATGTACCAGTTTTTCTAAATCCGCTTTTTCATCGGATAAGTTATTTATTTCTGCTTCAAGGGATTTTATTTCAAATTTTAGAGCATCAATTTCCGGGTCAGCATAAATGGCAAGTTTATGATGCTTGTTAATAAATTCTTCAATGGCAGTTACCGCTTTACTGTAAGATTTTTCTTTAAGGTAAATAATAATATTCTCTAATCCGGGAGTTAAACCTAATTGTTCCAATTTAGAAATATGGGCATTTATTTCATCTTCTTCTTCCAGGGAAATGAGGCTTTTAATTAACTCTAAGCGTTTAATAATTTTGGGAAGGGTTATATTTTGAACGTCTGGCATCTAACAAGTCATTTCTGTAAAATTAATATAATGTTTCAATCTTTTGAAAATACTGAAAGATGGGCTCTGCGAAGTCTCCAGACTTCGCAGTTATATGCAAAAAGTCTCCGACTTTTTTAATACCATGTCAGAGAACATTCAAACATTCAAACATTCAAACTTCTCAAACCATTCAAACTCTCAAACCCTCAACGCGCCTCTCTCAACTCATCCCACCTGGTAGTGTATCTTGGCGAGCGCAATTCCTGGCGCATTTTCCAGTTACGGTCTGTGCCGGAGGCGGCAAATTTCAGCACATCATCCCGCATACTAAAGTTAATATTATCCATCATGCTCATAAGCATACGGTTATTGTTTTTGGATGTAGGTACAAAAAGGTTTCCCTGCAGCGATGCATCCGGTACAAGGCCGCTAAGAATTACACCGGCCTTTTTATAAAATTTCCCTTTGGTAAATAACCCTTCTGCAAGGTGAAGCGCAGGTTTTATAAGTTCATTTGTTACAGAAGTGGCATGGGGCAGAACAATATGCCGGCTCACCATTGGCCCGTGGCTAAAACGTTCCTCCGGTTTTCTTTCTTCCCGGGGCACTACAAAAACGCTGATCACCGAAGCTGCACCGTGCTGGCGGCGCAGCTTCTCAGCGGCTCTTGAAGTATAGGTTGCAACGGCCTCTTTTATATCACGCAACTCAGTTACGGCATTGCCAAACATGCGCGTGGTAGCTATCATTTTCTTGTTATCCAGTTCTTCTTCCATCTCAATGGATGGTATGCCCTGCAGTTCTTTCAGCAACCGCACCCCAACCACGCCGCCCAAATTCTTTCGCGCCCATTCTTCGGGCATTTTGCTTAGCTGGTAGGCATCTTCAATCCCAAAACGCTCAAGCTTTATTGCATATTGCCTTCCCACCCCCCAAAGTGCACTTACAGATGTTCTGCATAAGGCCTCTGCAACCTTTTCAGGAGAATTCAAAACCATTACACACTGGCTTGCCTGCTTGTCCTTTTTCGATAGCCGGTTGGCTACTTTTGATAATACTTTTGTAGGCCCCACCCCCACCGATACCGCAACGCCCGTCCATTCTTCCACTGTTTTGCGTATCTCAAATGCAAGTGATTCAAGCATGTGCGCAGGTATATGGCCAAGATCAAGAAATGCCTCATCCACGGAATACACTTCAACATTGTCCTCTCCCACAATAGTCCGTAATGTTTCCATTACGCGCCAGCTCAGGTCGCCATAAAGATTGTAGTTGGAGGAAAATGCTTCTATCCCGTTTTCTTTAAGCAGGTGCTTTATTTTAAAGTAAGGCTCTGTCATGGTGATGCCTAATTTTTTTGCTTCATCGCTTATAGATATAACACAGCCATCATTGTTGCTTAGTACAACAACAGGTTTGCGTTGAAGGTCTGGCCTGAACACCTTTTCGCAACTGCAGTAAAAGCTGTTACAATCTACTATTGCGTACATAAGCGGCTCCCATCCCCCGTCCGACCCGGTCGTCCGGGCGGGCCTGAAGGGGAGTTTTAAAAATTTAACTCACCCTGCTTTGTTACAACAGGTAAATTTTCTAAAGCAAAACGCCCGGCCACCTGGTAGGCTTTCTCGCCAACCCGGCGCTTTAATAGCAGTAACTGGTCTGCAATGAACCTGCCATGAAAGTGCTTTTTTTCGTACTCGAGCCATGCCTTTTCATATTGCCAGGGCTGCAGTTTACGTGCAACGGTAAGATGCGGCTCTGTTATAAAATGCGGCTTTTTATCGTTATTTATTTTCATTAATGCCTGCGCCTGCCGTACTGCTTTTACCATATTTACAATGGGCACTTTACTTACCACATTAATATAAATAGTATGTGATGGGAAGCTGCCAAAATCTTTCAGCTCCACTTTAATAGCAGGCAACCCCATAGCTGTTAATTTTAAGCGGTTTATTATCCGCTGCTCCATCATGGCATATTGCATAAATCTTGCGAGGGTAATATGCGGCTTGGTGCCAAATGCCATCGGGCATTCAAATGCATCTGCAAATTCCTTTTTAAGGTTCATAATGCGGTTCCATAATTCTTCATGCGGTTGCAGCACCAACAAAAATTCACACTCTCTGTACCCCGGCAATTGTAAAATATTTTGTTCCATAATAATATATGTTTAGCATTTAAAATTTCTTTATTAGTACCGGACCTTTTGGCGCCCGCTATTGTCTTTTTGAATTGCAGAGGTCTTCCTGGCATCAGGTAACAGGCGGTGTTCCAAAATATGTATCACGCAGGTAACCACTCCCCATGCCCTGAACTCAGTAAACTCACCCAGTTCAATATTGCCATAACGGCTGTTTTCAGCCACAAGCGTTATATGATTAATGGTTTGCTGAAACCTGCGCACCACCAGGTCGCCATTAACCGCAGCTATCACTATTTTACCATTAACGGCTTTAATGCTGCGGTCAACTATC
>JABDFW010000096.1 GCA_013286305.1 Bacteroidota bacterium | reverse complement strand
TTGGGGAGCAATGGGCACAATCGGTTGATTTGCCAGCAAAATATTGGGCGATTGATACAATACTTTAGGGTCCACCACTACATTAACTGTTACAGCACTATCGCAGCCTGCAGCATTTACCAGGTAAATGGTTTTAGCGCCCTCTGTTGTTATGTTAATTCCATTCCAGGTGAAGGGCAGTTCGGACTGGTTTACAAACAAGGAGGTAATAGAAGCAGATGGGTTTCTAATGGAAAGTACCAGGGTAGCGGTACTGTCAAAACCATATTGGTTTTTAAAAGTAGCCGATACAGTAGTGGGCGTGGTATATACCACCCCATTCCAGGTGTAAGGCCCGCAATTATTGACAGTACTTGCAGATGCTGAAGGCACCCCTACAGAAAGCTGAAAAGTTGAAGGTTTTGCACCATCCTGCAATAATGTGACGGTATAGGTTTGCAAAGGGCTTAGCTGTGTAGGCGTTCCGCTAATAACCCCGGTAATGGCATCTAACTGCAACCCATTGGGAAGGGCCGGAGAAATATTATATCCATTGGAAGCATTGTCCCGATTCCCTAATGGATAATTGCCTTCTATCTGCGGGCTTATGGCCAGCATGGGCTTATTAATTTCTAAAATATTGGTAGCAGGATAATAAATATTGTAGAGTACCCGAAGCACCAATGTGGCCGTACTATCGCACCCTTCTGCGTTGGTAAGCGTGGCAGACTTGGTACCAGCAGTTGTAAATGTTAAACCGTTCCAGGTATATGGCAGTTGACCGGGTATTATTTCAACATTGGTTACCGAAGCAGTGGCTTTCTGACGGAATCTAAAAATGATGGCGCTATCACAACCTGCAGCATTGGTAACATGAACGTCGTAATCGCCCGATTTGGTATACACCTGCCCCTGGTAGGTATACGGCCCGCAGTTTGCTACGGCTATTACAGACGAAGTGGCTTGTTTAACCTTGAGGATTAAGGTAGCTGCACTATCTGCACCATATATATTGATCAGGTGAGCCGTTTGTGTACCAGCCTGCGAAAAGGTTAGTCCATTCCAGGTATAAGGAAGCTCAGTTGAACAGATAGTTGCATTGTTGGAAGATGTACTGGGATTATTGACAGCGATCGTTATAATGGACTGGGCGGAGCCAACGCTATTGCTGCCTGTAATAACGTAAGATTTCGTAAACGGATTCACTATTTCAATAAGATAGTCTTCAAATTCTCCGTAGTCTATCCAACTGCTGTGAAATTTTTGCTCCGGAAGCAGAGCCTGTATATTATTAAAAAATGGATAAAATGATAATGCTTGCTCTGTCGTTCTAAGTACGCTATACGCCCTGCCATTGGCATCATAAAAAACGTAGTAGGCAGGTGCAGTAGCACCCTCTACACAATAGATTCGCATTTTAGTTACACCGGATGCTGCCGTAACAGGAATGTTTAAATTAAAAACTTCAGCATGCGCATCGCTTTGTGGGGCTGCAGAAATATATACCCGCTCACCTGCATCATTAAAATCTCCATCCCTGTTATAATCAATATACACTGCGAAGGAGTTCATAAAATTTAACAACCCCATATTTGTATTTAAGCTATATACATTCGGCGAGGAGAGGGTGTTGGCCAACCGCATAGAATAGTTGGTATTGCTATACATTTTGATAGCACCCAATCCACTAAAATCGGTATAGGCACCCGGTGTTCCGGTGCCCTGGCCGGCACTGCCCAGCAGGCTTTGAAAGGCCGTATTGTTTTCAAAAATGACTTTCTGATTACCATCCGATATTTGAACCTGGGTAAGATCTGCACCCTTATCTGCTTTAAGCGACCAGGGAGCAGGATATTGCAGCGGCGTTTTTGGCCCAATTGCCGGAAAAAGCTGGCTGGTAGCAAAGGCAAGCGGCGTGCCGCTAATTACCCCCGTTTGGGCATTTAAGGTAAGACCAGCAGGAAGTGCAGGGCTAATGGAGAAAGTATCAATTTTTGAGCCTGCTGCGGTAGGTACAATGGGGCTTATTTGCTGTCCGAGGCTAAAAATATAGGGTTCGCTGCTATAATTAAATTCCGGGTTCACATTTAAGTTCAGCACCACCACACTATCGCAGCCATGCGAACTTTGGAGGGTAACAGTGGCCGTTCCGCTACCGCTCAATACTTTTCCATTCCAGGTAAAAGGCAGTTGTTTGACAGAGATAGTTCTATTGTCTATAACCGTATCCGGCACCGCCGGACAAGCCACCACTTCAAACGCAATAAATCCATTTATTAAGCTCTGGCCCAAATGGTTAAGTACCGATATGGTGTAGGTAGTAGGTGGCCATGGCAGCAATGGAACTCCAAAGAAAGCTCCATTGTTAGGGTTCATTAATATACCGGGCGGTAAGATGGGAAGGCCATGTAAATCATTATTTGCAGATCTATAAGAAGCTGTTAGTACGAATGTTGCTTCAAAGGTATTTACATATTTAATATAAATCCCATCACTTACATATAGACCCAAGCCCGACGGATCGATGGCAATACCAGTTGGATTGGCAAATTTTGCTTCATCAGGATCCATGTTGAGCAAGGCCAGGTAATAATAAAAATTCATGGCAAACCCGCCCGGGTCTGTAATAGGATTCGCGGATCCGGCGATTCCGGCTAGTGTAGATACATCTCCGCCATCATCGATTTCCCTGATGGTTTTGTTGTTATAATCAACAACATAAAGTGTTTTAGTGATTTCATTATACGCCAGCGCAGTGGGGCCATCGAACTTTGCGTTAGACCAAAGGTGGTCATCTTTAAAACCGGCCTTCCCATCTTTATTACCAGCATAGGTAGTTACTTCGCCATTAGTGTTAATTTTTCTGATTACATTGTTCCCGGCGTCTCCCACATATATATTCCCATGCCCGTCTACGCAAATACCACTGGGCGTGTTAAAAAGGGCATCTTGGCCATTCCCATCATTCTTAAATCCAGAAGTACCAACTGTTCCTCCAATAATTTGCCAGTTTTTTGCGTTGCCAGCATCGTCAAATGTACCTTTTACAATTACATGATTTTTTGGATCAGCAATGTATAAATTACCATTATGGTCTACCGCCAATGCACCCCATACATCCTGTTTCAATACACCGCCCACCGTCCAATCTATTAATTCCCATATTCCTTCAGTATTTTTCCTGAGCAGAACTCTCTCTTCCCAATCTAAAGGATTTCTCATGCTTGCATAAACAATTTTTTCATTGTTCGGGTCGATAGCGAAATAGACTGTTTCTGTGCACGCGTTATCTAGTTCTTGTACTTCTTGGCCCTGATGCAACATAACCGTGGTCGGACTTTTCTCAAAAGTCTGCTCAGAAGTAGAATTGAATAACGGTAACCTTTCGGGTGTCGATTTGAATGAAAAAAATCCATTAACTGTGGCCGGATCCTGTATAGGTCCGAGAGGAACAGTAAGTGAACTGGTATAAATTGTTCCAGAACTAGAAACGGCAACCCCGTGTGCACCACTTTTAAAATAAAGTAAATCATTTTTCCTAAGGTTCCCGGCATAGAAATCCGTCATCCCGGCCACACTTTTAACAAGCCCTTTTATTTCAGGAGAACCCCCACCCAAAAAATTGGGAGCCGCTATTCCGGGAATCTGATTTATATTAGCGCCTGGTATAAGATTAATGCCTGCAACGGGTGGAAATGGTATAGGTCTGAATTGCTGTAATGGCTTCCCTATTATTGGTGGACAAGTATCGCATACAGCCTTTGAAATACTGGCATAATTGTTTATAGTATATTTTATAATGGGCTTTGCACCAGCAGGCTGTGCCTGTAAGTTTGAAATATGTAAAAAAATAAAGGCGGTAAAAACCCACCAAAACTTCAATTTTCTCTTGCAGCTGCTGTTCATAGTCAGTTAATTTATAACGGTGTGCTAAACCGAATTGAAACCTAATTTTAGCTCTTAAAAAACAAGCAGAAGAATATATGGGATGAAGCAGGCAAAATATGGGATAAAACCGCCTTTTCAAGGCGAAGGCATACGAACGCCCATTTAAAAAAAGCAAACCGGAATGCTTTCCTGCTTAGACCAAATCAGGCGTTTAGCTTTGCAAGCAATTCTTTTTTTGCCGCAGGAGTGATCTTAAATGTAAAGGATAAAAGTTCAATACTGTCGAATGCTATTTTTTTGACGTATCGGTGATTGACTATGACTCCCCTCCTGATATGAGTGAAATGTTGAGATGGAAGTATCTTTTGCACCTCGGTTAAGGTCGATCGAATTATCACCGTTCTTTCGTTTTCAATATGAATTTTAAGATAGTTGGTTACACTTTCGATAAAAGTGATTTTACTCCATTCAACCGATACACAATCGTGCCCGGTTTTAAAAAGAATGGTGGGGCTTTGGTTGATTTCCGACTGCTTGTTATCCTGGAAATTATTTATAGCAATTTCAATGGAAGCGTACAACTCTTCTTTATTAAAAGGCTTTACGAGGTAGGCATTGGGCTTCGCTATCTTAGCCCTTTGTATGGTTTCTTTGTCACTGTTGGCAGTGAGAAAGATGATGGGCAGCGAACAATTTTCTCTTGCATACATAGCCACATCTATACCGTCCTTTTGTCCACCCAGGTTAATATCCAGCAACAATAAATCTGGCTGTGCTGCATCAATCATCTCAATCGCCTCCTTATAATTTGCAGCGGGTTCTATTACTTTATATTGTAAGGCCAGCAAGGTGCTAACAATAGATTTGGCTATTATCATTTCGTCCTCCACCACGCCAATCTTAATTTCTTTCATCCAGATGTATTTTATTTTTCCATCGTTATTAGCTCCTTCTTACAATCCGGGCATTGATAATGCATTATAGTTGTGTTTGCGCCAATTAATAAACGGGCCAGCCGGTCTTTTAAACCAATTTCTGTAGGCTTCATTTCTGCTTTACACACCCTGCACCTTACAACCGCATCATCGGACTCAAAAGCCTTCATCTTTTCGATATCTATTAGTGACATGATCCAAATAAAATGAAGTCTGCCGGTATAAATAATTATTTGGGATGAAACAACCAAAATCCGGGATTAACAGGCCATTTTATTTTTCAGGCATTTTTTCGTGTTATACTATCCTTGAAAGATACAGTAAATTCGCCACCTTCCCTATATTGATAACTGGCTTCCCCATGTAATTGTTTGGCCAAGCCCCTGATCAATTCCAAGCCAAGCGTTTGAGCATTACTAAAACGCAATTCCGCAGAAAGACCGGGACCACTATCATGAAATACTAATTTATACTCCCCTTTACTTATTTCCTGCATAGAAACAGTGACCTTAATATTGGAAGTATTTTTGAATGCATGTTTATACGTATTAGAGAACAACTCATTTAAAATTAACCCTAGCGGCACTGCAGTATCAATATCAATGAAGGTATTTACAATATCGATTTCCAAAAGTATTTCGCGATGCAGTTTTTTATAAAAATCGTCGAGCTGTTTGCCCAGGTTAATCACAAATTCATCAAACCGGATGCCATCGAGATGACCGTTCAGGTATAAATTCTGGTGAATTAATGAAATACTGCCAATCCTCGATTGACTTTCAAGGATAGCTATCTTCATGCTCTCATCGGTAATCTTGTCATTTTGCAAATCCAATAAACTGATAATAACCTGGAGGTTATTTTTAACCCGGTGATGCACTTCCTTTATTAATAGATCTTTATCACGCAGTGCCTTTGACAAACTAGTCGTTCTGCTTTGTACCAATGACTCCAGCCTTATTTTACTTCGTAACAGCTTATTTGTTTTCGAGGTGAAATACCACCTGGTAAGGGCAGCTAACACGATGATGCATAAAATAATAAACCAGGGCTTAAAATAATACGGCTTCAGTACAACAATGGCAATTTCAATCTCAACCGGGTTCCACTGGCCATTGGCCAGCCGGGCTTGTATTTTTAAATTAAATTCACCGTAGGGCAGGCTATTAATATTGAGAGCGTTACCCTCTCCCAATTTCCATTTGCCTGGTAAACCCTGAATAATATACTGATACACATGCGGCCTCTCCTGGAAATCCAATAATGAAAATTCAACAGTTAATAATCCTTCCCCGGGATGAATCACTATTTTATTATTACTTCTATACTCATTTATGCAGGGCTCAAAATCATTTTTAGCAGCCGAATATTTATTGATCAAAGTAACCTGGAAAGGAACAGAGTCTATTATAGCGCTCTTTAAAACTTCAGCAGGATAGAAGGCTGTTAATCCATTGATAGTACCAAAATACATTCTGCCATCCGGGCCTTTAAAAGAAGACGCCCGATTAAACTCATTATTGATAATGCCATCGGCTGTGCTGAAACTATGAACCAATCGATTTTTTTTATTAAAACTAAACAGGCCATTGTATGTACTGACCCATAAGTTATTATTATCGTCTCCTTCTATCCTGCATAAAATATTAGAAGGCAGACCGGCTTGCAGGCTAAAGTTTTCCAATGCACCCTTTTTATCTGCCGCAGCCCAGGTCCAGCGAAAAAGGCCATTTCCGTCGGATGCCATCCAGCAAATACCCTCCTTGTCCTCGTACATGTCAAAAATATCAGCAGTGGGCAACTTATGATCGGCGCCTAAGGCACCGGGACCATAATAGTCAACAATCGTGTTGTTATTTATTTGAAACAATCCATTTTGGGCAACGGCAAATAAGCCATGTTTGCGGGTTTGCACAAACCGATACACAACAGAGGTTAATGGGAAACTGTAATTGGATGCTTTTAGTTGTTCAGACTTATGAGTACTGTCGTTATATAAAAAAATGCCAACGTTTGTGCCAACATAAATAGTATGAGGCGAGGCCGGGTATAGCGCCCATATTTCTCCGCTATTTGTCTCAGCCTCTACAGCCTCTACTTGAAACTTTAGCTTTTCCAAATCAAGGACAAGTAGTTCAGAGCCACCAACATAAAATTTTTCCGACGTTTTTAGCAGCGAGTAAATAAAAAAGTCTTTAATCGGTATAGTTTCAACCGTATTGTTTTTTTGAATAAAAAACTTGTCTCCCATGCAGGTATAAATCCTTTTATCTGATTTGTCATTTTCGTTTTTAAAATTGGCTTCAGTATAGATATTCCTTACCTGCTTATTGAAAGGGTCTGTAGGCAGGTTGCTGTTAAAATAATTATGGAATAAATTTTTCTTGCACCCGATTTCAAAAACACCAGAATTGGAACAAAACCAGTTGTTCCCAAATTGATCAAGGTAGTTGCCCGAGAAAACAAGTGTAGGTAGATTTGATAGTTCTTCTTTCGAATAAATCTCAATTCTTTTATTTTCCAGGTATAAGGCAATACTATTGTCGAGGTATTTTAAATTACTGTTTTCATTTGTTTTCCAATTTAACGGTGGTTTTAAAACGGCATAGTTGCTTTTACTTTTTGCAGTGCTAATAGTATAAGTCCTCAGATCCATGAGGTTTACCCGGGCAAAATGAGTCACCACATCAACCGAAACAATCACCAGCCGGTTGGAGTCATCCAACAACAATTGTATTATCTTATTTTCTGATAAACCGTCTTTTTCCTTAGAATAGTTGGTGAATCTTTTACCGTCATACCTGCTCAATCCATTTTCTGTTCCAAACCACATAAAGCCTTCCTTATCCTGGATAGCGCAAATCACTGACTTAGCAGGCAAGCCGTTTTCTACTGTCAGTATCCTTTTGGTAATAATATAGTCGCTGTTACGGTCTACAAATGGCGTTTGCCCGAAGTTTATCTTGCAATAAAGTAGAAGGGTTGCTAATAAAAAGAAGGTGCTATGTAATTTATAAAGCAAGATTAGAAGTTAAAAGGGTGAAGCTAAATTAAATAAGTTAACAATTACAGCATGAATCTTTATTCGTCCGCGGTTATCGCATTGATAATAAAATCCTGGTAAGAATTTCCATTTGTCCAGAAAACTACGGTATCAGAAAAGTTTAAGGTGTTGACGCTTGACTGGCTTATGTCGCTAATATAACCGCCTAAATTTCGGCTTTCTTTTCTTTCGCCATCTGACAAGGCCATTTCTATATTGTGTGCAAAATGTGCTGTTCTGTAATCAGGATGTTCAACTGTGTTTTTTTCTATGAAGTTCTTATAGCCCAACAAATCAAAATAAGCTAAAAATCTTGTCATAAAATAAAGTTGTGAGTAACCAAAGCTACTTGATTTGCAGTTGAAAAAGCAAAGTTTGCATCGGCTCCCCCTTAGCAGTGTTATTAAACTTAATTGCACAAATAATCATGGGGCCCTAATTTTATGATGTCAAATGTCTTTACCTGTAAAACAGTGTAAGAATTTGCAAGTTGATTGAGTTTAATCGACTAAAAAAATTAAAGATTGATAATCAATAGCTTAAGCCGTTATAACTAATCCCAACGGGATCACTTAAATAATCTGTTTCCTCCGCATTCTTACCTGCAAACAAAAAAAGACAAATGAGAAAGCTTCTATAGTAATTGATACGCATACTGATGTGGTAAATGTATTGCCTATATTACTTTAATTCAAGCACGACGATGGATTCCGGGATGCATCTTCACAATCAAGTTTTTATCATCTTTTCAAAGCCGTTAAATATACCAATTAATCAAATTGCTGATCAATAGATAGTGTTATGAAGTGGTACAGCGTTGCATTATTTCAAAGTTTCAGAAGAAAAAGAAAAAGGCAATTCTGGCGAGAATTGCCTTTTACACAGTTGTGTCGGGATGACTGGATTCGAACCAGCGGCCTCTTCGTCCCGAACGAAACGCGCTACCTGGCTGCGCTACATCCCGAAATAAGGCCATGCGTGGCATAGGCCTACCCAATAAATCATGCAAAAATAAATGGTTTTGTATTATTATTGCTGCCATTACGCAATAAATAAGCCAAAAGTTATGACACCTGAGCGAAGTGAAAAACTTACAGAAGTTTTAAACCGGAGACAAAATAATTTGACTGTTGTTATGGAGAATGTTCAGGATCCTCACAATATTTCGGCTGTGATGCGTACCTGCGACGCTGTGGGCATACAGGATATCTATATTTTGACCAACAAAATACCAAGGCATAAAAAATGGGGGGCTAAAAGCAGCAGCAGCGCTGTAAAATGGCTTACCGTACATGAGTTTACAGATGCGGCGGAATGCTTTATGGCATTGAGAAAAAACTATGAACATATATATACTACCCACCTGAGTGCCGATGCGGCAAGCGTGTATGAAATTGATTTTACCAAAAACGTTGCCCTTGTTTTTGGAAACGAGCATGCCGGTGTAAGCGACGAAATACGTTCAATGGCTGATGGCAATTTTATTATACCGCAAATGGGTATAATACAAAGCCTTAATATTTCTGTTGCGTGCGCGGTAAGTATTTACGAAGCGTTCAGGCAAAAGAATCTCGCGCATCATTATGATACCCCTTCCCTGCCGCAGGAGCAACTGAAAAGTTTGATGAGGGAGTGGAAAATGTACGATGAGTTGAGTAGTAAGCCAGGATGACTACAATACAGAAAAGGCACGTTTTAAAAATCCTGCCTCTTTCCCGTAAATCTGCTCTATATTTTTTCAGCTACTTGCAGCTAATAAATTTCGCGGGGTACACCATATTTCTATTGTGTTTCATTAGGCATTTGCGAGTGCCCTGTCTAAATGTACATAGCCGCCATCCACATGTATCAACTGACCGGTTGTATGGCTTGATCTTGACGATAACAAAAATGCTGTGGCATTGGCAATTTCTTCCGCAGTGGTCATCCTGTTCTCCAGGGGTATTTTTGCAACGATCTCTTTTAGTTTTTCTTCAGGGTCAGGCAAAGTTTTTATCCAGTTTTCATATAAAGGCGTCCAGCATTCTGCAACGACAATGGCATTTACCCGAATGCCATATTTTAATAATTCAACTGCCCATTCGCGTGTTAAAGCATTACGGCCGCCATTTGCGGCCGCGTAAGCAGATGTTCCCCCCTGCCCTGTTTCCGCGGTTTTAGAGCTTATGTTCACAATCGCGCCTTTGGATTGCTTTAATGCCGGCAACGCATAATGAGCCATCAAATAATAATGCACCACGTTTTTATGCAGCGATAACATGAATGCAGTATATGAACCATTTTCTAATCCAACACCATCATTTACACCAGCATTATTTACCAGCCCGTCTATCTTTCCATATTTTTCCAGTACTGCCTTTACAGCATTTTCGCATGCTTCAGGTTTTGTTAACTCCGCCACAACCTGTAAAGCCCTTCCCCCGCTTGCTTCTATCTCTTTTAATGTTTTAAGATTATCCTCTTCATTTCTGCCAACAATAACAGGTACTGCTCCTTCTGCAGCCAGCACTTTTACAATACCTTCACCAATACCTTTAGCACCACCTGTTACGATGATCACTTTATTTTGTAATTGTAAATCCATACTCAATCCCTTTATAGCCAAAGGCGAATTTTATAGTTTATAAAATGTTGTTGCGTTGTTTCCAAAAAAAGCGTCTTTATCTTCCTGTGAAAAAGAAGTAAAATATTTTTTCAACAGGTTTATCCATTGTTCATAAGATGATGCTACCAAACAAACAGGCCAGTCGGAACCAAACATAATACGTTTTATGCCAAATGCATTTACTACCACATCAATATATGGCAGCAGGTCTTCTTTTTTCCATTGCTTCCAGTCTGCTTCCGTAACCATTCCCGATATTTTGCAATACACATTCCGCTGTTGTGCCAGGGCTTGCATATCATTCTTCCAGTCATCTATTTTTTTAGCTTTGATATATGGCTTTGCAAGATGGTCAACCACAAAAGGCTGATCAGGTAATTCTTTTACCAATTCTAACGCATATTTTAACTGGTCGGGAAAAATGAGTATGTCGTACGTGAAATCAAATTTTTCAAGCAGGCTTATGCCATGTTTAAAAGCAGGCTTTAGCATTAATGCCCTGTCTTTCTCGCCCTGTAATACATGACGAAAGCCTTTCATTTTTTCAAACCGGCTGTAATACTCCAACCGTTCTTCTACATCCCGCGCCTGCAGGTCAACCCAGCCTACAACACCCCGTATAAAATCAAACTTATCTGCATTGCTCAACTGGAATTCATTTTCTTTTTCCGACTGGTCGCTTTGCACTAATACTGTTCCATTCACACCGCTATGCCGTAAAAGTGGAAAAAGATGTATCGGCATAAAATCCTGTTGAATAACATGCATATCATTTGTTATCCAGCTATCCCTAACCGGGTTAAATTCCCAGAAATGCTGGTGCGCATCAATTACACCACCCCATTCCCCATCATAAGGGTCCTTCGGGGATAAAGGAGAATAATTATATTGCTGACCAGCAATCATGCTCAATTATTTATGATAAGCCACTACATTTTGTTTTGCACTGCCCAGGCCATCAATCCCAAGCTCTACAACATCACCTGGTTGCAAATATAGCTGAGGGTTCATGCCCAGGCCCACGCCTGCGGGGGTGCCGGTAGAAATTATATCGCCCGGCAACAACGTCATAAACTGGCTTACATACGATACAACAAACGGTATTTTAAAAATAAAGTTCGCCGTTGTGCCATCCTGCATTGTTTTGCCATTTACCGATAACCATAAACGCAGGTTATCAACGTCATCAATTTCTTCTTTTGTAACAAGGTAAGGGCCAAGAGGCGCAAATGTATCGCAGCCTTTGCCTTTATCCCAGGTACCGTGGCGTTCCAGTTGAAATTCACGCTCACTAACATCATTGTGCAATACATAACCGGCTATATGATCCAATGCATCCTCCGGTTCCACATAACTTGTCTTTTTGCCAATAACAACAGCGAGCTCAACTTCCCAATCGGTTTTTTGGGAATTTTTTGGAATGATAATATTATCATAGGGGCCGCACAATGATGTAGTTGATTTTAAAAATATTATAGGCTCCGCCGGAGGCGTCGCCCCGGTTTCTTTTGCATGGTCTGCATAATTCAAACCAATGCAAACTATCTTAGACGGGCGCGCAACCGGGCTTCCTAATCTTATTCCTTCAGGCACCTGTGAAAGATTGGCCTGATTGGCATCAAT
>JABDFW010000095.1 GCA_013286305.1 Bacteroidota bacterium | reverse complement strand
GGACGACCAGCCGCTGCTTACCGGGTTGTCGGTTGTACCCGTAGTGAGGTTTGGGATACTAATGCCTGCCTTAACACCCAATAAAATATCTTTTTGGGCAAATGCTCCCTGCAAAATGCCCATAATTAACAATACAACAATAAATGCATAGCCTTTTTGTTTCATGTTGATTAGCTTTTGTTGAATAAAGTTAAGGAAATGTAACTTACAATTTAAACAGTTTCAATTGGTTAATCGAAACTTTGGTTTTGTGCGCCTGCAATTTTTAAAATGCGGTCAAATTGTTCGGGTGAAAGGTCATTATAAAAATAATATACCGGGTCAACAGGTATGCCGCTCCTGTGCACCTCGTAATGGCAATGCGGGCCGGTACTTTTTCCGCTGCTGCCAACATAACCAATTACTTCGCCCCGCTTTACAACCTGCCCTACGGTTGCTTTAACCCTGTACATGTGGCCATACAATGTTTCGTATCCATAGCCATGATTAATAAGTACATGGTTGCCAAAACCACCGGTGCTAAAACCGGCTTCTTTTATTACGTCATCTGCAGTGGCATAAATAGGCGTGCCTACAGGCGCGGTAAAATCAAGCCCGGCATGAAAATGCCTGCTTTTGTAAATAGGGTCAATGCGGCTGCCAAAACCGGATGCAATGCGGGTAAGGTCTTTATTGCTTACTGGCTGAATAGAAGGTATTGCAGCAATAAGCTTTTGTTTGTTTTTTACCATCTCATCAATATCGTTATACGATTTTGACTGGTATGCCACCCGCAATGTAAGATCGTTTAATTGCCTGGTCATGCTTTTAACCAATTGTACTTCGGTCATTCCGGTAACAAGCTTTATTTCTTTGTTTTTCGCCATTTCATTCAGGCGGGCGCTATCCGGTATGGGTGAAGATTCAAAAATGGCACGATACACATTGTTATCCCTCTTTTCAAGCTCACCCACCTTTTGTTGTAATTGCTGTACCTGCTGCTGCATTAGTGTGTATTGGTCTAACAGGTCTTCATTCTGCTGGTTTAATCTTTTTTCATTTGGCGATTGTATATATTGAAAGGCGATAAGTACAATAAGCACGGCTGTAACAATTGCGGTAGCTATAAAAGCAAATACACGCAATAGTTTTACCCGCAGGGGGGTTACAACCTTCTCATACCTGAGGGTATGAGTATTATAGAAATACCTTATTTTTTTCATTGGCTGAATGCTGAAATCAATCTTTCATTTCAAAGACACATTTAAAAAGTATGCTGACAGTTAATTGATCGTCAATTTTTATTCGTGAATGGTAACCCATTCCCGGCGGTAGTAATTCATAGAGGTTTATGTATTACGGATCGCTGACCCATATTTTTATAAAGCTGTACTTGCAGCAAATTTTGTACCTTAAATCATAAAATCATAAAAGCTTTACCTTTACCGCCCGATTATAAGTCCGCAAATATAAGTTTGATTAACATAATGAATAGCAAAATATTGTAATATACAATGATGACGAGCGCAGAGATCAGAAACACATTCCTGGATTTTTTTATTTCAAAAGGCCACGTAATTGTGCCTTCAGCCCCTATCGTAATAAAAAACGACCCTACCTTGCTTTTTACCAATGCCGGCATGAACCAGTTTAAAGATTATTTTCTTGGTAATAAAAAACCCGCGCATACACGCGTAGCCGACACGCAAAAATGCCTGCGCGTAAGCGGTAAACACAACGACCTGGAAGAAGTGGGCGTTGATACATACCATCATACCATGTTTGAAATGCTGGGCAACTGGAGCTTTGGCGATTATTTTAAAAAAGAAGCAATAGCATGGAGCTGGGAATTACTGACCGGTGTATATAAGCTGGATAAAGACCGCCTTTATGTAACCATTTTTGAAGGCGATGCCAAAGAAAACCTGGCAAAAGATGAAGAAGCTTTTACTGAGTGGAAAAAATGGATAAGTGAAGACAGGATATTGTTGGGAAATAAAAAAGATAATTTTTGGGAGATGGGCGATACCGGCCCCTGCGGCCCCTGCAGCGAAATACATGTGGATTGCAGGAGTGATGAAGAAAGAAAATTGGTTGATGGCAAAACCCTTGTAAATGCCGGCCACCCGCAAGTAATTGAAATATGGAACAATGTGTTTATGGAGTTTAACCGTTTAAAGGACGGAACACTGCAACCACTGCCCGCTAAACATGTTGATACAGGCATGGGCTTTGAAAGATTGGTACGTGTAATACAGGGCAAGCACAGCAATTATGATACGGATGTATTTACCGGTACAATTGCTGAAGTAGAAAAGATAACCGGAAAGAAATACGATGCTTCCGTCTCTCCCTCCACCGAAGGGAGTTGGAGGGAGGCCGTTGCTTTCCGTGTGATCGCAGACCATATACGTGCCATTGCGTTTACGATTGCCGACGGGCAATTACCATCCAATACAGGTGCGGGCTATGTGATTAGAAGAATTTTAAGACGGGCAGTGCGGTATTATTATTCTTACTTAGATTTTAAACAACCTTTGCTGTTTCAATTAATACCATTATTAGCTAAACAGTTTGAAAATGTGTTTCCTGAATTGAATAAGCAGGCGGATTTTGTAACAAAAGTTGTGAAGGAAGAGGAGGAAGCATTTTTAAGGACGCTCGGGAAAGGAATAGAACGGATAAATGCCCGCATAACATTTAAGGAGGTACTTGCCGAGGGGAAAGAATTTCATAAAGGCGAGGTGCAGAAGATAATTCCCGGAAAGTTGGCTTTCGAATTATATGATACTTTTGGCTTTCCCTTAGATCTAACAAAATTAATCGCGTCTGAAAATGGCTTTACTGTTGATGAAAGTGGCTTCAATATGGAAATGCAGCAGCAAAAAAACCGCTCCCGCGCAGCCGGTGTTATAGATACTGAAGATTGGATTGTTTTAGATGAACACTCACCAAATGAGTTCGTAGGCTATGATACACTGGAAGTAAAAGCAAAAATTACCCGCTATCGTAAAGTAAAAGCCAAAGGCAAAGAATTATACCAGCTTGTATTAAATGCCACACCCTTTTATGCCGAAAGCGGCGGACAGGTGGGAGATACGGGTGTATTGTCCCCCCTCTCCACGGGTGGAGAGGGGCCGGGGGTGAGGGTAATTGATACTAAGAAGGAAAACAACCTCATCATCCATTTTGCAGAAACACTGCCTGCTGATATTGAGGGGGAAGTAGTAGCCAAAGTGGATCTGTCCAAACGCCAAAAAACGGCCGTACATCACACCGCTACACATTTGCTGCATGCTGCCTTGCGAAAAGTATTGGGCACGCATGTAGCGCAAAAAGGTAGCTTAGTAAATGAGGAGCACTTGCGTTTTGACTTCTCGCATTTTGCCAAAGTAAGCGACGAAGAAATTGCAGCTATAGAAAAAATAGTGAATGAAAAAATAAGGGAGAATATCCCGGTTATCATTAAAGAATTACCCAAAAATGAAGCGGTGGCACTTGGCGCAATGGCGTTGTTTGGAGAGAAATATGGAGATATAGTAAGAACAGTTATTATAGATCCAAATTATTCAATAGAATTGTGCGGTGGTACACATGTTGGCGCAACCGGTGAGCTTGGCTTTTTTAAAATAAAGCATGAAACCGCTGTTGCCGCCGGCGTTCGCCGGATTGAAGCGGTAAGCGGTAAAGCAGCGGAGGAGATGATATTTGAACAATTTGAAATTGTGCGCGGCATCCGCGAATCGCTGAAGAACCCAAAGGATATATTGAGATCCATTGAAAATATTAGCGCAGAAAATAATGAACTAAGGAAAAAGATAGAATCGCTGGAAACAAAACAATTAGCGGCCTTAAAAGATACATTACTGGCAAAAGCCGAACATATAAACGGCATTGATTTTATTGGAGCAATCGTGGAAGTAAGCAATGCAGATGCCTTAAAGAAGTTATGCTTCGACTTGAAAAACAGCCTGCCATTTACCAAAGCTGCTCAAGGGTACCTGGTAGTGCTTGCTGCAAATATTGAAGGCAAAGCCAACGTGGCTGTTATGCTGGATGAAGCATTAGCAGCAAAAGGGTTTGAAGCGCCAAAGATCATTAAAGAACATATTGCCCCTTTAATAAAAGGCGGTGGCGGCGGCCAAAAAACATTGGCAACCGCAGGCGGCCAGGATGCCGGCAATTTGGATAAGGTGGTTGATAAAGTAAAATCGCTTTTGAAATGAGTAAATTTGATAAAATAATTTTGAAATTACTTTCCGGCAATGCTGATAAAAACTTCGAATTTACTGAATTAGTTAAAATATTAGAACAGTTGGGATTTACAGTTAGAATTAAGGGGAGTCATCATATCTTTACAAAGGACGGAGTTGAGGAAATAATCAATATTCAGCCAAACCAAAAACTCGCAAAACCCTACCAGGTAAAACAGGTTAGAGAATTATTGATAAAATATAAATTTATTCCGGAAGATGAATTTTAAATACGAAATAATAATTTATTGGAGTAATGAAGATAATGCCTTTATTGCGGAGGTTCCTGAATTACCAGGCTGTATGGCTGACGGGGCTTCTTATAAAGAGGCATTGGGTAACGCAGAAGTAATCATCAGGGAATGGATTGAGACTGCACAAGAAACAGGTAAGCCGGTACCTCAGCCAAAGGGCAAATTGATGTATGCCTGAATATTCAAATCACAGCATTCTTTCACTATTTTGCAAGCCCGGAAAGCAGTTCATTTTAAAACCATATAGGTTACACTCTTCCTAACCTTTCTCAACTCCCATAACTTCTTTATACACCTCATCAAACGGCATCCCCTTGTGTTGCTGCCAAAATGCTGAAAATTTTATTTCTATATTCTTTAAAAGCTGAATACAGAGTTGCTTATCATCTTCACCCAGGTCGTTCGTCATCATTTTAGCCGATTTTTTTATACGCATCATACATAGTTCTATCGCCTTTTCACCGGCGGGGGTAAGTTCTATCCGTTTTGAACGCTTATCATCCTTATCATCATACTCTTTTATCAACCCTCTTTTTTTTAACCTGTTAAGCATATCAGTCCCGCTCGACAGCTCAAATAAATTAGCATAAATAATATCTGTTTTCCTTGGGTTTTTCTCCTGTTGTATCGTAAGCATCATGCCAAATTCTTCCACCTGGTTTAGGCCTGTTCCTTCAAGGGCGCTGTTTGCATAACCCATATTCAGCTTATGTATCCTGCCTATCAATTTTAGAAGAAGCCCATCGCTGGTTGGCGGAACAACCCCGCCTGTCAGCGGCCCTTTTACCTGCTTTTTCTGGTGGCTGGCAAGGTAATGCCTGCAAAAGTCATCAATGTTTGCACCCGGGTGTTTGGCCTCAAAATCGCCCCACTCATTTACTAATTTTACTGTTTTGTTCATATTTATTTATTTCGGTACCGTAGCAAAAATAAAAAATATATTCCGTTTTGGATGTTTTAATACGAAAACGATATATATTTACAAAATAAACAACGCTTACGAATTAAATAATTGGAAGAATGAACACTATAACAATCTATCACATCGCATTAGTAACACACGTTGTTGGTTTTACAATGATGGCCGGAACAACATTGGTTGATTACGTGATCTTTAAACAATTCCGCAAACAGTTTGCCATCAACAGGCAAAAGGGGTTATCCATCCTTGAAGCCATTTCAAAACTCCCTGTGCTCTTTGGCATTGGGTTTATTTTGTTGATCATTTCAGGCGTAACAATGATGGCAATTACACATGGCCTGTTTGGTGAGCAAACCTGGTTCAGGATAAAATTTGGGATAATAATAGCTATTGCTATAAACGGCTTAGCTGTGGGAAGAAGGCAGGGTTTGAAATTGAGAAGAATTACAAATCAGGATGAACCTGGCAAAACCGATGAAGTAAAACTTTTAAAAGTTAAAAACAATATCAGGATGTTTCATATTTCTCAATTAGCATTCTTCTTTATCATTTTCATATTAAGCGTTTTCAAATTCAATTAATGCTGTTCCTCACGTTGCTAAAATTGTCAAAAAAATAATTTATGCAATTAGATTTTACAAACAACACATGATCTTCTCCATGTTCTCCTCCGGCCCCCTCGCCGCGAGGAGAGGGGGGTAGGGGGGTGAGGCGATAATAGAATTTAATAACCACACAAACACAATCATCCATGAATCTATTAATATTTGGCGCCAATGGCGGTATAGGTAAAAATACTGTAGAAGTGGCTCTGGCAGCGGGACACCGCGTAACTGCATTAGTGCGCAACTCTGCCAACCTCACCATTACGCACCCTAACCTGCAGGTAGTAAAGGGTGATATATTACGCCCGGAAACTTTTGAACAGCACCTGGAAAATAAAGATGCAGTGGTCTCGGCAATAGGCAATAACATGAAAGGGCCCACAACCTTATATTCCGAAGGCAACAATAACCTGTTAAATGCGATGAAGAAGGCGGATGTGCAACGTGCTTTTTTTATATCCGCCTCTGCAATTGAAATTAGCCCTGTACAGCCATTTTTCATAAGGCTGTTGACAAAATATGTGGTGCAAAAATTATTTGGCAACGGTTATGCCGACCAGCGGATAATGGAAACATTAATAAAAGAAAGCGATATTAACTTTACAATTATGCGCCCGCCAAGGCTTACCAATAAACCGGTAACAGGCAAATACCGCTTTGCTGCTAACAGCTTTTTAAAGAACTGCCTCAGCATTTCACGGGCTGATGTTGCGCACTTTATGATCAATCATATAAACGACGCCCAAACTTTTAGATCAATAGTTGAAATTTCTTATTGAACATTTAAAAAAAATTCGGTTAAAAATATATTTATGTGTTAAACCAGGCGTTCTGAGGAACACCTGGTTTTTTGTATTGCATTGTGAAAGACTAGGATTTTACCCTTAATAAATAAGAATATTAGTAATAAGTAAAGATTTTGTATATTTATACGTTCTGCATCACAACAAACCTACTCCACACTAAACAAACGCGCTGCGCGGATGGCTACGCAGGCGTAAAGGAAAATGTCAGCCGGGATAATTAATTTAACAATTTTGAATACTACCCCAAATGGAAATTTTATGCTTACAGGTATTTACAATAACCAAAACATGTAATGAAAATAACTCCTGTAAGAATTAAAAAAATTATCCCTGCGAAAAAGATCATTACAGATACCCCTTTTCCTGTAGTTATTATTGATGCGGCTTTGGACGGACTGGAAGCCATAATAGTGCCGCCTGATAAGGAGAACGTTACACTGAACAGCCAGCTAAGGTTAACGCTGCGTACAAGGAACAGGAGAATAAAGAAATTAGTGGATGCATTACTGGCCGCCCATGCCAGTATGCACGCTTTTACGCAGCAGCAGGAAGCGCTTAATGAAGAATTACGGAACGTAAATGAAGAAGTTCTTTCAAGCAATGAAGAATTACAGGCGGTAAATGAAGAATTGCAGACACGCAACGACCTGCTGAATGAATCCTATGATTATTCTGAAGCCATCATTGCCACCATTCACGAGCCAATGATCATTCTCGACAAAGACCTTCGTGTAAGATCGGCCAATAAATCATTCTATATAAACTTTCGCGTTAAGGCAGAAGAAACAGAAGGAACATTATTATACGACCTGGGAAATAAGCAATGGAATATTCCACGGCTAAGTGAATTGCTTGAAAATATCATTTCAAACAATACTCACTTTACTAATTTTGAGGTGATACACACCTTCCCCGATATAGGCGAAAAAATAATGCTGCTCAATGCAAGCCGTATTCTGCAAAAAAGCCAGGGCGGGCAACTAATTCTTCTTGCTATTGAAGATATTACCGAAGTGAGGATGAAAACACTCGAGCTCCAGCTTAAAGAAAAGGAGCTGTTCAATAAAGACGCCAGGGAACGCCAGGCAGAGAATGTAAGGTTAGAGCAAGCTGTAGAGGAGAGAACAAAAGAATTAGCACAAGTTAATAAAGAACTGGTTTTTCAAAACGAAGAAAAAGAAAAACGGGCGGCAGAGTTGATCATCGCTAATAAAGAGCTCGTTTTTCAAAACCAGGAAAAAGAAAACAGGGCAGCGGAGCTTTTTATTGCCAACAGGGAGCTTGTTTTTCAAAACAAAGAAAAAGAAAACAGGGCTTCAGAACTCATTATTGCCAACAAAGAGCTTGCCTTTCAAAACGAAGAAAAGGAGAAACGGGCCGCAGAATTGATCATCGCAAACAAAGAACTGCTTTTTCAAAACAAAGAGAAAGAAAAACGTGCTGCGGAATTGATCATTGCCAACAAAGAATTAGCCTTTCAAAACGAAGAGAAGGAAAAACGGGCTGCAGAACTCATTGTAGCCAACAAAGAACTTGAGGCGTTCAACTATATAGCGAGCCATGATCTGCAGGAACCGCTGCGCAAAATGCAGAGCTTTGCTGCGCACATTCTCGATAAAGAAGATCAAAACTTATCAATCAAGGGCAAAGATTATCTGCGGCGAATGCAATCAGCGGCAGGCAGAATGCAACGGCTCATCGAAGACCTGCTTACTTACTCCCGCACCAATGTAACCGAGCGTACATTTGAAAAAACCGGCCTCGGTATAATTATAGAAGACGTAAAAACCGAACTTAAAGAAACCATTGCCGAAAAGCATGCAACCATAGAAACCCGCGAAATGTGCGATGCCTATATTATCCCTTTCCAGTTTCGCCAGCTTATGTATAACCTTATAAGCAATGCGCTCAAATTTTCAAAACCCGAACCCGCGCCGCATATCATCATAAGCAGCAGTATCATTAAAGGATATGGAAGGCTTTCGCCGGATAAAACGTATTGCCACATAACCGTTGCAGACAATGGTATAGGCTTTGAGCCTAAATACAGCGAACTTATTTTTGGAGTTTTTCAAAAACTTCATGCCAAAGAAGAATATAAAGGCACCGGTATAGGGCTTGCCATCGTAAAAAAAATTGTCGAGAACCACTATGGCATCATTATCGCAACAGGCGAATTAAATAAGGGCGCAAAGTTTGATATTTATATCCCCATGGCTTAAAAAAATTATGCTTTTGTTCCAACCCAGCCCATTTTATCTTATGATAACCACGCTGCCTTTATAAACCTTTGCGGTGCCATCACCCAATGCCATGGTAACAATGTATATATAGGTGCCTGTAGGTTGTTTAACGCCATTGTAATTACCATTCCATCCAAAAGAAACATCCCCGGGCACTACATCTCTTACGTCAAATATCCTTTGCCCCCACCTGTTGAAAATGGAAAGATCTTTGATCTTATCGCCGGGTTCGCCACCAAGTACATAAAACACATCGTTATGTCCGTCGCCGTTGGGAGTGAACGCGCCGGGTATCATAATTTTGGATGCAACTTTTACAATAACAGAACCGGAGGCGCCGCAGCCATCTGCAGAAACCACTTCCAGCGAATAGATGGTTGTTTTAAAAGGCGTTGCCACCGGGTTTGCAATAGTATTGTTTGAAAGCGATGCAGCGGGCATCCACAAATAATGCGCAATATCGCCTG
Organism: Bacteroidota bacterium; assembly: GCA_013286305.1. GTDB lineage: Bacteria > Bacteroidota > Bacteroidia > Chitinophagales > Chitinophagaceae > JABDFW01. Next base: position 2,643 of record JABDFW010000095.1, on the reverse strand, counting down.
TAACCTGCATATTAAGTGTGGTGCTTTGCCCTAACTGTATCGTCACACTCCTATCCGGCCCCACAACCGGTAAAGGCCATATAACGGGAATAATGCTGTTAGATGTATCTGCGTCAATACAGTTTTGTATGTCTGAAACAATACAGTTTATACTGTCACCATTGGTAAGTGCAGCGTTTGTGTAAGCAGGGCTGTTTGTTCCTGCTGCTGTGCCATTCAGCAGCCATTGGTAAAAAGGCGTGGCTCCCGCATTTGCAGCAGATGCAGTAAATGTTATAGGGATGCCGGCACAGGCAGCCGCTTTATCAGCGTTGATGCTTACAGAGGGTATGACTGACGGGTTAACAACGATTGCATTAGTAGTAACCGTGCAACCGGAAGAATCTGTAACCTGCGCTGTATAAGTGCCCGGTGCAAGCGGAATTAACAAAGTATCGATTGGGGTGCCGCGTTTAAATTCCTGTATGCGGTTATTCTGGTCATCCGCAACAAAAATATCTCCCCTGCTATCAACAGAAACGAAGTAAGGGTAATTGAGCTGGTTAGCTGCAGCACCAAGCCCGTTGCCGCCTGCCACTGTAGTGCCATTGGTAGCGCTTGTTGAGCCTGGAGGAAACCTTTGAATACGTGCGTTATTTATATCTGCAACAAAAAGATAGCCGCCGCCATCAACAAATACAGAGTATGGAAAGTACAATTGGTTGGCTGCAGGGCCAAAACCATTGCCACCGGCTACAACCTCACCTTCAGTACCACTGTTAGAGCCCGCGGGAAATTTTAGTACACGGTTGTTGCTGCCGTCTGAAACATACACATTACCGCTTCCATCAACATACACCGATGTCACCCCGTCGAATTGATTGTTTGCCTGGCCGCTGCCATTGCCACCCGCCACTATTTTTCCATTTGTGGTACTGGTTGAACCGGGAGGAAATTCAATAATACGGTTATTCCAATTGTCGTTAACATATATATTCCCTGTCCCGTCCACAAATACGGTGATGGGGTTGTCAAGTTGGTTCAGTGCGCTGCCGGTTCCATTACCACCGGCCACTATAATGCCATTAGTAGCGCCGGTAGAACCCGGTGGAAATTCAAGAATCCGGCCGTTTCCCCAGTCAGCTACATAAATATTTCCGCTGGAGTCAATACTCACGGAAGCTGGCGCAAACTGGTTTAGTGCGGAGCCGTACCCATTACCACCCGCAACTGTGATGCCGTTAGTAGTTCCATTTGAATTTGGCGGGAATTTTTGTATCCGGTGGTTATATGCGTCTGCAACATACATATTGCCTGTGCCGTCAAAACAAAAACCCTCGGGTGAAGAAAACTGGTTGGCAGCCGGGCCATACCCGTTACCACCGGCGACAGTTACGCCCTGTTTTGAAACAGCAGTATCGCCTGCGGCCGTAACAGTTGTATCAACCGTATTGCCATTGTACCAAACAATCTTTGAAAGATCTGTACTTGCAGACCTTACAACCAGCGTATCCGCTCGCGCACAAATGCCACCTTTGTTGATAAGCGAGGCGACAAGCGTTGTATTAGAAGTGAGAATGTATTTATTGGATGTAGCTGTAGCGGTAGTGCTGCATGCCGCATTGCCCGTAAGTATGCAGTAAACGGTATCATGCTCGTTAAATATCCCTTTAAACAATGGGCTGTTGGCGCCGGCAGTAATACCATTAACCTTCCATTGATAAACAGGAGCAGCCCCTCCATTTATAGCATGTGCCGTGAAATAAACAGTATCTGCCACCTGCGATGTACAGGGGAGAAAGTGTGCTGCAGAATCGGTGATGGTTATGGAAGGCGTTACCACAGGGTTTATAACAATTGAATCGGTGGTAACCGTACAGCCGGTATTATCAGAAACTACCGCTTTATAAGTACCGGGAGTGGCAATTATAAACACAGTATCAATAGTATAAGAAATTGTTGAAAATTTCTGTACGCGGTTGTTGTCGTCATCGGCAACATAAATACTTCCGTTCTTATCAACATATACAGAGTAAGGAAAGTAGAATTGATTTGCGGCTGCACCAGGCCCATTTCCGCCGGCTATCGTAATGCCATTGGTAGCACTGGTTGAGCCAGGCGGAAATTTCTGTATGCGATAGTTGTTCACGTCGGCGACATAAATGTTTCCGCTGCCATCAACATATACCGATCTGGGGTGATTTATCCATTGGCCTGACAGTTGCAGGTGGTAACGGGCCGGGTGCAGCAGCCAACCAACTTTTTGATCCTCTTTCCGTGTTTGTGGATGGCAGCGGAAATATATATGTTGCTGATTTATTGAACTCCCGTATTCAAAAATTTCCGCCGGGCTCAACAAGCTCTACAAACGGCATAACAGTAGCTGGCGGAAATGGGGTAGGCACAACTGCTAACAAATTCAGTAGCCCATATAACGCATTTGTTGACACAGCAGGAAACATTTATGTTACCGATTTCGGAAACAACCGTATTCAAAAATTCCCACCGGGTTCAACCAGCGCTACCCTTGGTATTACTGTAGCGGGCGGCAATGGCCGGGGTTCAAATGCGAATCAATTAGCCGACCCACAGTTCGTAAGCGTTGATGGAAGCGGAAATATTTATGTTGTTGATGGCACAAATAGCCGCATTCAAAAATTCCCA
>JABDFW010000094.1 GCA_013286305.1 Bacteroidota bacterium | reverse complement strand
AATTCGCCGTAGATGAAAATGGCAAGGTGTACGCCCCGCAGCTTGAAAATGAAAGATTAGGTTATGGATTAGATGAAGAAGCGTTAAATATTATTAACAAAATGCCGAGATGGGCACCGGGGCGCATTAAAGGCAAAAATGTAAAAACATATTTCAGCCTGCCTATCACCTTTTCATTAATGTAATACTTGCAATTTAAGCGCCGCACATATTCAAAATAAGAAGAGGGAAATTATTTTCCTCTTTTTTTTGTGTCATAAAATTTAATAATGCCATATTCCTTCCTCTCCCCAAAAAAAATTCCCAAAAAATGTCCGGTTTCGGCAACCCCGCGCATTATAGTGAAGATATATTTTCACACAATTAAAATTAAGAAAAAATGGAACAGAGAATGAATGCGTTTGAAAAAGCTCCCGGTGCATTGCGGGCGCTGTATGGGCTTGGGGCATACCTTGCAAAATCGCCCATAGAACAACCACTGTTAAACCTAATTTATTTCAGGGTGTCGCAGATAAACGGATGCGCCTTTTGCCTTGATATGCATTCAAAAGACCTGCGGGCAGCGGGTGAAACAGAGCAGCGCCTGTATATGATGGACGCATGGCGTGAATCGCCTGTTTATACTGAACGTGAACGTGCCGCACTTGGCTGGGCTGAGGCTGTTACAGTACTTTCAGAAGGCCACGTACCCGATGAGGTTTATAACACGGCAAGAAAGCAATTTTCTGAAGAAGAACTAATTGACCTTACCATTGCAGTTATAACTATTAATGCATATAACCGGATTAACGTTGCTTTTCGCACAACTGCAGGCGGCTATCAACCGGGGCAATTTGTGGTGCACTAAAAATTAGATAAGATATTTTAACATGCCCGGTGCCAGAATCTTCGGGCATTGTTGCCATGTAATTCAATACCTTGATGAAATTAAATTGAAGCAGGAATATTTTATATTGCTATCCAAAGCCTTTTTGCTGAAATACAAAAGAAATATTTGTGGGGTGAATGCAGGCTGTTCAGAAGAACAGGCAAAATGTGAAAGGCCACCCAAAAACATTTCTTTCTTAACTTTGTTAATCGACGGCTCACAAATATTTGTATAGAGCAGAAATAAAATTCCATGATCTCAAAAAGGCCTGCAAATATTGACGAATATATTAAAGCTGCTTCTGAGGAGGCACAGGAGAAATTGAAACAAATGCTTGCATGCATTCGTGAAGCTGCGCCCGGCGCCTCAGAAGGCCTTAAATGGAATATGCCCGCCTTTTCTTACAAAAGAATACTGGTAACATTTGCCGTATTTAAACATCATATAGGTTTTTATCCAACGCCCTCAGCAGTGAAGGCTTTTGAAAAGAGCCTCACAAAATTTAAAACAGCAGAAGGGTCAATACAGTTTCCGCTGGATAAGCCGCTGCCGCTGGATCTGATAAAAAAGATCACCGCTTTTCGTGTTAGGGAAAGCCTCGCAGCAGATATAAAATGGAGGTCGTGAGCCGGAAGTTAGTGAAGATTGATAAATTAACAGAGCATGAAAGGGCTAACCACAGTAAAACCACTAAGCAAGAGCTTGCATTAAACTGGAACGATTTATGTACCGCTTTTTCATACCAACGTTTTAAAGTTTTAAACTTTTGTATGAAAAAGTTTATTGTATATGTTTCAATAGCATTGGGAATATTAGCGTGCAATCAAAAAAAACCATCCGCAGACAGTGTTGCCAATAATCCCATTATTAACAAAGGTGGCAGCGCTACCGATTCAGCCAATGATGGCGAACGGTTAATAGCCGCAGGCGATTGTTTTACATGCCACAGCATTAACAAAACAAATGTTGGCCCCGCCTTTATTGATATTGCAAAAAAGTATCCAAACGGCACAGGCACCGCGGAAAACCTTGCACGCAGCATTGTATCAGGCAGTAAAGGAATTTGGGGAAACTCAAAAGCAATGGTACCGCACCCTAATATATCATTTCAGGCCGCCACAAAAATGGCAGAATATATTCTTTCTTTAAGGGAGCAACAGTATGAGGATTCGCTGGCGAGATAAATTTAATGTTCTGCATCCTTATAAATTTCAATCTTACGCCCATCGGGGTCTCTGGCAATCAGCATATGGCCCCACTCGGTTTGCAGCGCCCCTGAATTAATTGAACCCTCTAACAATTTCTCAATCTGTTCAAAATGATCAACGGAAAAACCAAGGCGAAGATGTTTATCAGCAGAAGGCTGGCCTTTTGCGAGTGGATATATTTCTAAGGTTGTTTTATCGATTTTTGCGGAATAGTGATATGGAGAGTCGCCATGTTTGTGGTACTCGAATTTCAATCCCAGCATCGAATAAAATTCCATGAGCTTTGTTACATCTCCCGTTCTTAACACAATTAATTTTAAGTCCATCTTATTAGCTTAACAAAAATCGCTACTTGAATTTTATTCTTACATCATACACAAAATCGCGCACATCTAAAATTTTGCATTTCGCAATGTTTTTATGCAGCGGGTTTAACAGGTAATTATACTCATCGGGTATTACAGCAGAAGGTATTTTTATAACAGCATGTTCCGCATTTTTCAGTAAAATGGTACCAAAATCTTTGGTTGAAGCAGGCGCAGGGGCTGCCATCCAGTTGCCCGGCAGATCGGCAATCGCCAATGCCAAAATATGATCACCGGGTATTTCCATAATGGTAAAACTTAAAGCGCGGGGTATTTCATCAATATTAACATTAACCGTGTATTCAAGCAAAGCAAGCGCCCTGCTCTCCGATGTATATAAACAAGGCGTTAATTTGTGGTTCCACCGGCCGCCGTTAAGCCTGGCGCCCTCACCGCTTAAATCATCGGCATGTTTTGTTCTTCCTATCCTGTAAACGATCATTATAGCCCAATTTACGCATATACGCCGTAATCTATTTTGCCAATTAAGTTTTTAATTTCTTCCCTGCCGTACTGGTTATCTAAAAAATGATAAGGCGCTTTGCCCCCAAGAGATTGATTAGGCTTAAACACCCAGCGGTTAAACCGGGCTTCATCTTCAAAAACCTCATACCCGTACGAATAAATATCAGCAAGGCTAACAATTTTTTCGCTGAGTGTAGGGTTAAATTTATCGGCGCCCTTTTTATTTATAAGAGTAGCCCTGGCCACAGAAAGCACTTCGGACAATTGATCATAATCGAGGCCGCTTTTTTGTTTTAAAAATTCAAGATCTTTTTTTGAAACACCTTTATTTATCATTTCAATTTTATCATATGCAGTAATACCAGTTTGCTGCCTTGCGGGCTTTTGAAACAGATCTTTAAAGGCCTGAACCCCGCTTGCCAAATTTTGCGCTATAGCGTTATAATAAGTTCCTTTAACGGTTGTCACATACGCAACCTCGTTATCATTAAGCAGGTGCTGGCTTGTTGGTTCGTTAATTTGGTATGTTTTGCTTTTTGCATCTGCCAAAAGCGCTTTGTTATTTGCTTTTTTGCCAGGTATATTCGTTGGAAATTCTTTTTTTATTTTGCTCATAGTATAAAATTATACATTACTAAGTACAAATTTATACTTTTTCTTTGATTAAAAAAACTTTTATCCAATTTTTTTTAGTCCCCATTTCCTCCATGCTCACCGGTTTAACGGGAACAATCACCAGCACGCTTTGCAATTCTTATTTTGCCAGGGAAATCGTTTGTTTCTCCTCATTCCAACCTTCAACCGACAGTTGTGGCTGCATGCCATTAAGCTTTGCAAGCGGACAGCTTACTGTTACCGTGGCACTTTCATTTGCTGATAAAGAAAAATAATTGTCACTCCAAAAACTTGGCATTATTTCGTCATCATTTACCACCAGCTGTGGGTTTATAAAGAAGGCCAGTTGGTTTGATGTATTGGAAAACTGTAGTGTATATGTTTCGTCGGATCTTCCTTTCGAAGAGCTGATAACCTTAACTTTTACCACCGCCGGTTGCATAGCCATCAATGAAGTGAAATCGTGTTTAGGCTCCATCCAATATACATTACGGGAAACACTTTTACCATTTGCATCCTTTACACTCAGCACAACAAAAACAACACCCCGTGTTTTTGCAATTACTGACGAAAGCGACATTACTTCTTTTACATCTCTTACGCCTAAGCTTAGCTTACCATCCTGCTGGTAAAGTACCGTGCCTTTTAGGTCCAGCACTTCGGCATGTACGGTCAAATTATTTTTCGGCTGAAAAGTACGGTTTATTACCGCCACAAAAGAATCATCAAGGTTTAACTGTACATGCACCGGCTCGCAGGCCCTTTGCATGAAATAATAGCCTGCATTGGGTTCAAGATACCAATCATATACCTGCCACATCACACTCGGGAAAGCGGCATTTAGTTTCCATAACATTACACCGCCTGTTTCATTCAGCTTATGGCCCGCAGCTTCAAAAATGCCACGATATCCATCCGCATTTATCAACTGCATTTTATCGCTAAACTCCTTCATGCTTGCAGGGGGCCCGTAACGGCTGGCCATCGCTTTATAGTAAAGATCATATTTGCCGTTACCACTGCAGGCATCATGATAGCCCCAGGTATTATTCAACGGGTAAGGCAACGTGCTGTCGGGTACAAGGTTGGTGATTATTTTTGTAAGAGATGAATACGGCGGCTGCGATGGTATGCCTGTTTCATCTTTAAATAACCAGTCCCTGCCGCGTGCTACCAGTTTATAGTATTGCGCCGCATCCTGCCAGGAATATGGGCCGCCGCTATATACGCCTGAAGGCTGGTCATCCGGCCAGGAACCTTTCCATCCCGGCGGTTGTTTGGCAAATCCTGAAGAGCTTGGTATAAAAGGCCTCGTACCGTCAAGAGCTGCTACATTATCACGCATGGCATCATACAATTCTTTTCTTGCATGGCCTTCGTTGCCACCCGTCCATACAAGCAGGCTTGCATGGTTGCGTATGCGCAAAATAGTGCTTAGAATATTTCGCACATAAACATTGCCCTGGTAAGGATAGTCTGCTGAACCCTTAAATTCGCCGTGGGTATCACCTGTTATCCAAAAGTCCTGCCACACCATCAAACCATAACGGTCTGCCAATTCAAAGAAAATATCAGGTTCAGCTATGCCCCCACCCCAAATACGCACCAGGTTTACATTGCCGTTCCTGCACAAGCGTAATTCATAATCATACCGCAGCGAATCGCGGTTAAGCATCATGTCAGGTACCCAGGCGCCGCCAACAAGGTGTACACGTTTCCCATTCACATAAAAGTCGCGCCTTACCCACCCGTTTACTGTTGTTGCTTTTGAGCTTACAGTGCGTATCCCAAAGAGAAAGGATGTGTCATCAGAAATTTCTGCGCCATTTATATACTGCAACCTTATTCGGTACAGGTCAGGGTTGCCATAACCATTTGGCCACCAAAGGTGTGGTTGATGCATAATGAGTTGCTGTACCTCATCCGGTGATAAACTCACTTGTTTGGTGGCATTTGCTCCAACACTAATATCCTTATCAAACGAAAAACCAACGCCTGTAAAATTTTCCGGCGTAATGCTTATCTTAAGCTTACCGTTTTGTGTTGCAATGCTAAAATTGTTTAATGATAGTTGCAACGAAAGTTTTGCCGTGCTGGTATCTGGCAGGTTTGGCAAGTCGGTAATAATATGCGCGTATTGTATAGTAACCTGCCCGCTGGTGCGCAAATATACCGGTTGCCATATACCCATGTTGCGGTCATGCACTTCGGGCATCCAGTCCCAGCCAACAGAGCAAAGCATGGTAACGTTTTTGCCGATATCACCCGTAGGGCCTCCATTAGCATAAAAATCGCCTAAGGCATCCAGTTGAGGGTGGGCAGGCAGGCCCGGATAATCTAAAGGGTAAATTTTTACAGCAACAGCATTCCCCCCTCCTGCTTTTACAAGCTTACTTATATCAAAGCTGTATTCAGCAAACATACCCGCCATTTGGGATGAATCGGCAATTTGTTTACCGTTAACCCAAACATCTGCGCGGTAGTTAATGCCTTTGAATATTAGCTGAATATGTTTGCCTTTATCTGTTGCAGGAACATCGAAATTTGTTCTGTACCAGTAAGGTTTTTTCCAGGGGTTGGGCTCATTAGGCAGAAAACTATATTGCTCTAAATGGTATTGGTGATTGAAGGAATCCGACGCATCCGGTATAAGCATATTGTTCATGCCAATATAAGGGTCGGCATATACATGGTTTGCTACAAGGCCTGTTAAAACGGTTGACGGAACCTGCACCGGGAACCAGTAATTATCTGGTTGATATTGCGGAGATGAAATTGCCATCCCGTCCTCCCTTACAACTGCGGAAGATTGCAGAGTAAATGACTTTAGCTGAACTTGTTTAACAAACGCGGTCTGCGCTTTGGCGATAGTACCAGCAAGCAGTAAGATAGCACCAGCAAACAGGTGCAACATTTTCTGTCTCATAAAAACTTAGCATTAGTCTGCTAAAATAATATAGTTTGGGCATGAGGACGGTATATTATTAATGATATGTAATAGAATATTAAGCCGGTACAAAAACTTGTCTTGTTTTTAATATGAAGAAACCGCTGTTTATTACAGTTACTACAAAATCCCCAAGCGCTTTTCAGCGGTCAGGGACACTCGTTGCAATTTATAATGTTGCCGATATTAAGAATTAGGGGCATTAACAATCGTAAATCCAAATATATTTGACTGCTCAAAATCGCCTGTCAAATATTGTTTTACCTGTTCAAATTTTCCCAGGCTCTCTTTATCATTATTAGCCAGCAGCCATATTTTATTAGTGGCTTCATCCTTAATAACAAACCCATACTTTGAGCTTAGTACCTCTGTTTTTGACAGGTTGCCGCAAAGCGTTGTTTTAAAGCCCGGCAGCTTGTCAATAAACAGTATTTGTTTTTCGTTATTAAAATTCAAATACAATTCATCCTTCGTATCTGTACAGGCCAGTGTACCAGAATTTAATTTACCATCCAATAAACCCGCGATGCTTGCCAAATTATTTTTTACGGGCTGTTGTTGTGCAGCCTCCTTTTTGCAGGACAGCGCGGTAATGCCGATTGCAATTATCATCACCGCAATACAGGGCAAAACATTGCCCTTAAGAAAATGCTTCTTTTTCATTTTTTTTAAATTTAAAATGTTTAAAATTTGTGCTTTTTATGCAACTGCAAATTGAGTTTGAGGCTATAAGGCTTTAATAAAAAAATTGTTCTGCGCTTTTATTTTTGAATGATTAAAAGAATATCAATCTGTATCTTCAAGCGTAAAAATATCCTCTATCCTTTTCTGAAAAACCCTTGCGATCTTTAACGCCAATGTAGTGGACGGAACATACTTATTGCTCTCCATCGCATTGATAGTTTGCCTTGATACATTTACCTTTTCTGCGAGCTCAGCTTGTGTAATATTCAGGATGGCGCGCTCTATGCGGATAGTGTTTGTCATAGGTTCTCCATTTTAGCGTTTCTTCTGTCAAAAAACATTACCAGGTTAAACCGCGCAATAAACAATATTAGCGTAGTGCAGATATTATAAACCATAACATTCAAAAACAGCATATCATAAAAAAATATGATCGCCAGCATAAGTAATACAGAATTTACATACACTGCCCAAACCAGCGATTCTAATCTTATCTTTAATATCCTTTCATCTTCATATTTCTCTTTCGAAAAGGCGAGAAGCAATAATGACCCGATTAATAAAAGCCCGGTAAGGTCAGCGGTAAAATTGTGCGACTGGAGGTTAAAAAGAAACTCATGGTCGCCGGATATTTTTGTCGTACTGCTTGCCTGGTAATTAAGAAAACCAAATGTAAAATCGGTATTCATTTGTACCAGCATGAATATAAAAGTGGGGACTGAAATAAGCCACCCAATTTTTTTGCACTTGTAAGGAAATAAAAACTTGATTTTCATAAATGTTGCTTTAGTGCACACCAAAGATAAGTATTTATTACAAAAAGTAAAATATGCTTTACATTATGTATGTTAAAGTTTACATAATGTCCAAATTAAAGGCAAACCTGACCTACAATCACAAAAAGCCCCGCAAAATGCAGGGCCTATATTAATTTAGGTAATAATATACAATACTAACCCATAACCAAAACGTTCAAATTATTTTGGTTTTTTAAAAGTTTTTCCCAAAAACTCATCAAATGTAATTGGGTTATCTGGTTTGTCTTTAGGCTCCTCAATATGGCTAAAATCATCTTTATCATTCTTAGATTTAAAAAACCTCTCAAATTCAGAAGCATCTTTTGAAAAAGTCATTAGTTGTATTGTGTCTTTTATATGGTTACCTGTAACAGGTAATTTTCGTTTTTTCTTACCCATACTTAAAACAAACAATCTTTTATAGTTTTCCTCTTCCTTTTCCAGGTAATCGTATAAAAACTTTTTTCTCCAAAATTGAATGTCGCTTTCCTTTGCTTTTATTTGTACGGGTGTATATTTCCACTTATTTAAACGAAAAACTTGTTTATCAAATTCTGTAAGTAATATTTTATCTATTATCTCCATTTTCTACCAAATTTTTATAAGACAATTTACCCATATTGGCAGTGTTTTTAAAAAATAAAGATACACGTTGTTCACCATTTATTTTCCTTGTATTATATCTAAAAGCACTTTCATCAGCATAACCTTCCAAATGCTTATAAGTAACGTTATGGTATATTCCAATTATTGAACGTTTAAACAAAGACCAAAAGCATTCAATATTATTTGTATGCGCTTCCCCGTTCACATACTGTTTTATAGCATGATTTACAAATTCATGTCCGTATTTTTCATATAGTCGCCTATAAGCCCACCATTCATCAGTAACAATATTGCTTCCCAATGGAATAGTTTTTTCTATTATTGGCTGTATAATTCTTCTTTTAGTATTCTTTATCTTTTTAACTTTTACGTTACCACCTCGCTCCAGCATTCCTAAAATAGGTGTTTTATCCTTATAACTTCTACCTTGACTGTTTTTCACTTTTTTATCCTTATGTCTATTCTTATTTTTACCCCCTACAAAGGTTTCATCTATTTCTATTACCTCCTTACCAGTAATTTCAAAACCACCATTATCTAAAGCTGTTCTAATTCTGTGTAATATAAACCAAGCAGTTTTTTGGGTAACTTTTATATCTCTGCCTAATTGGTGGCTACTTATCCCTTTTTTATGGTTTATAATTAGGTAAGCAGCTATAAACCATTTTTTAAGAGGCACTTTACTATCTTCAAATATAGTCCCCACCCTAACTGTAAACTGACTTCTACATTTCGCACATTTAAAACGTTTCCCATCACTAAACTTGTAAATCTTTTTACTATTGTTACAATGTGGACACACAGGATTATTGCCCCATCGCTTTTGTTGGTAATATTCAATGCAAGTTTTTTCATCTTTAAAAAATTCCAATAATTCCAGCAAGCTTTCAAAATTTTTACCTTTTTGCTCTTTTATGTTACCCATAACTTTATTTTTATCTAACTTTTTTAGTAAAAAATATTTGCTTTATATTAGCAGGGAATATTAATAACACCGAAACAAAAAATTATGAATAAATAAAGCTTAAAACCATATTAAAAAATACTGTTTGAACGCTTTTCTTTAATCTGAAAATCTTCCAAAATATTTACAATTAAAACAAGAAAGGTGTAGCACAGTTACGTTACGGCGTGAACTTATGCTATCCCTCTGTTTTAAAGGTTTTGGAAGAACCTCAGATTAGGAGTGTTATGCAAACAGTTCACGCTAATTTTTTGAGTAAAACAATCATAATCTAAAATCTTCCAAAATGACAAACAACTATTCGGCTCTTAAAATGGTGGCTAAAATTTTTAAGATTATAAGCTGGTTAACATTAATTGCAGGTGGGCTATACGTTATAATTACTCTTTATGCCAACTTTTCGGAATATTACATGGAATCGGGGTGGGCAATTTTAATAGTTATCGCGCAAATTGCTATTTATACATTTTTATCATTTATAATATGTTTAGCTATTTCGCAGTTTATATTATTGTGTGTTAACGTAGCAGAAAAAATAGAGAATATGGATAATAACTTGTACGTAATTGCAAAGAAAAAAGAAGAAGAAATTGCTGAATAAAATTCTTTAGATTTGCAAAAGAAAAGCGGCAAGCCAGAGACCCTCTAAAACCTCTGATAGCTTCACCGCTTTTAGAAAAGGGCAATAAACCGGGGACACTCTAAACACCCCGACAGTTTGTTACCCTTTTTTATTGTAACTATCTAATAAATCATTTTTTAATAAAAGAAGCTTATGGGTTAGTATTGTATATTATTACCTTAATTTAATAATGCGTGCATTACTTTACCTCACCAAAAAAGCATCCAGCGCTTTGGTTGGTTTTCCATCATCACCCCAGGCGCTTAATACATAGTGGCTCCAGCTTCGCGCCCCTTCGGGCTCCCAATAAACCACACCTAACCCCTTGCCGCCGGGTACTTCTTTTACTTTTTGCTGCACTGCAACAAGCATATCATAAGTGTTTTGCACTTTATTATCTTCTCCCCCAACTTCCACCACCATTACCTCCTTGCCATACCGGGCTGCCATATCGTTTAAGTTATTCCCCAAGTCGTTGATTGAAAGTGTATAGTCCGGCTTACCCTCCAGCCAGTACGGGTAATAGGATAAACCTATCACATCGTATTTGGCATTATGGGCTGTAGCGCTGTCAAACCACCTTCTAAACCTTGCATTATTATTTCCCTGGTCAACATGCAGTATCACTTTAGATGCCGGGCTTACGGCTTTAATGGCCTCATAGCCCTTATTGATAAGCTGCGATAGTGTACCCCAATTAGCGGTGCTGCCTTCAGGGTATATCATCCCGCCGGCGGTTTCGTTGCCAACCTGTACCCAATCCGGCGTTACGCCATTGGCCTTAAGGGCAGACATTACAGCGAATGTATAATCATACACATCTTTTAACAGGGTTGGAAAATCATGGCCCTGCCATGCTTTAGGTTTTCTTTGTTTCCCGGGATCAGCCCAGCTATCGCTGTAGTGGAAATCAATTAACACCCTCATCCCCCATTTTTGCGCCCTTACAGCCATGGCAACAGTTTCGTCTTTGCTGCAATGGCCGCTGCCCTTGTCGTTGGATGGGTTAACCCAGGTACGCAGGCGTATGGTATTTATGCCATGGTCCTTTAATATCTTAAAGCAATCTTCCTGAACGCCATTCGCATTATAAAATTTATAGCCAGTAGCCTCCATTTGAGGCAACCAGCCCACATCTGCCCCCCTGGCAAAGAATGGTTGATTACTTTTTGCGGGCACATGGCTTGACCCGCACCCTGCCAATACAATTACCCAAAAGATGGCCAATGGAAATAGCTTTTTAAATGTCGTCATATCAATATAATTTGCAGCGAAAGTTTTTATTACCCGGGAGTAAAATTAGCTGGAAAAAGGTACATAACCGGCGAAGGCTGCAGGTCAATTATGATCTTCAAAATATTAGCATTATATTCATCACTGAAAACCTGGTGCCATAAACCGAATTGTGATTGAGAGCAGGCAACTTGAAATATACAAATATTCTTAGTGCATTTACGTAATAACAATATGAAAAGGCGAACTGCAGGGTTTTGAAAATCAATATCCTTTTTTTAATAATATTCGTCTAATATCATAAATACAAACGTTGTGCGTAAGCGTACAGGCAACTTAATAAACAAAATTTTTTAACAAAATGAAAAAGACATCAATATTTATTTTAGGACTTGTAACTTCATTTCTATTAGGTTTCACTTTTAAGACAATGATCACTGACAAAAATAAAAATACAAAAATGAAAAAAGTAACAGGAATAGGCGGCATTTTCTTCAAATGTAAAGACCCAAAAGCCATTAACGAATGGTATAAAACACATCTTGGGTTTGACACAAGCCCATATGGAACAAGCTTTGAATGGCGACAAATTGATGACAGCACAAAAAAGGGGCTTACCCAATGGAACCCTTTTGGAGAAAACACAAAATATTTTGAGCCTTCAACAAAAGACTTTATGATAAACTATAGAGTTGAGAATTTAGAAGCTCTTGTAGAGCAACTTAAAAATGAAGGAGTAACAATTGTAGATAAAATTGAGGACTCCGACTATGGCAAATTTGTTCATATTATTGACATTGAAGGCAACAAGGTTGAACTTTGGGAGCCTAAAGATTAGAATAAGATTAGTGTTGGTGGGCGAACGAAATAAATAACTCAAAAACGCCTAATGCACAACATTTGGTTTTGCAACAGTATGGCTT
>JABDFW010000093.1 GCA_013286305.1 Bacteroidota bacterium | reverse complement strand
AAGTATCATGGCTTTTTTGTAATCAATTGGCTTTATGCTCCGGTAGGACAAGGGGCAATAACCATTTTCAATCAGCAGGCCATTGCCTGTTATGCGGGCGGTGCGTTTATTGCCATCTTCAAACGGCTGAATATAAGATATGAACAGAACAGCCAGCAACGCTTTTTCAAAAACCAGCCTTCTTTTATTAACTACTTCACAGGCACGGTCAAGGTATTCGCGTATCTGGAACTCATTATCGGGCGGCGTGTAACTGGTACCCGTAATGCCTACTATGCGTTTGCGTATATTCCTACTAACACCAAGGTTATCCATCAGCAAAGAATGGATATTTTCTATGGCCGCTGTTCGCAAAGGGGTAATCTGGATACGTTGATCATAGATGTAATCCATGGCCTTTTTATGATTAACCAGCATGGTTGCTTCGTCTTTTTCTTTGCCTTCCGCAGGTATATTATACAGCAGCAATTCTTCTGTTTCCAACAGGCTGTAAGTATTGCCTTCAATTTGTGAGGATTTCCAGCTTAGCTCAATAGAAAGCCGGTTTCGCTCTTTTCTTTTGATGTCTTCGGGCAGGGTGCTGATCCTGTGGCTGAAAATTTGTTGCAGTTTTTCAAGACGGGCAAGTTCCTCAGCCGTAAAAATATTGATCGTTTCAAGGTGTGTGAATACATCCGCATCCAGTCGTTTTTTTCCTTTACGTTCATCAATATCTTTATCAAAATATGATTCTCCTATCCCCGTATGTATCAGTTGGTAGCCGGGCGCCACGTGGTACACAGTAGCGCGTCCACTACCACTTTTTGTCACTATATGGGCATCAGCCAGCGCTTTAAGGTCACGGTTAAGGGTAGGTATAGTAGTTTGCACCAGCAGTTTTTTTTGGATCTCTGAGATACTGCTGCCCGGGTGTTGCAATAGCATATCCAGTACCTGTTTTTTTCGGAGAGTAAGTTCCATATTACCTGCTTTCCTATCAAAATTAAGTAATTTACCTATCATTTTGATAGGTAAAAACCACTAAGATGATAGGAAAGCAGCATAATGTTCCCCATCAATTCTCTTCAGCGTATTTCTTAAAATTGTTTAAAATGGCCTGCCATCCGCCTCTTTGCATTTCAATGGGATTGGTACCCTCTGCCTCAAAGGTTGTAACTATTTTGGTTTCATCGCCATCAGGGGTAAAGGTTATGTGTACTTCTCTGCCATCGCCCATAGTGTAGTCAATTACTTCATTGGTTACTACTTTGTCATACACACCCCAAAAATCAAAGCCAAAGCTGCCATCCTTGGCTTCCATTCTTGACAGGAACTTGCCACCCACGCGCAGGTCATTTTCTGCATAGGGGGTGTGCCAATCGTCAGAGGCGTTATTCCATTTGGTAATATGTTCAGGCAATGTCCAGAACTGCCATACTTTTTCTACCGGCGCTTTTACTGTATTTTCCACAGTAATGGTTTGTGTTTGCGTTTCCATTGTGTTCATTTTATTTTGTGAATTAATGTGTTTAATTACAATACAAAAATGCGTAGTTAATTAATAATATAAAATGTGTGATTGCGGCAAATAAAGGGTGAATTGCGGCTTATTGGGGCACGCAGCCACTTTTTTAGCCTGTAAACAAAAAAAATCCTGGAATTGTTGTAACCATTTTACCTTTCTAAAGTATTCTATTATATAAAAGCCAAATAAACTTAAATGCCGGTGGCGGAATTATCTGATGAGAAAATAATGCTTAAGGTGAAGGAGGGAAATCTTTCTGAATTGACTGAATTGTTTGACAGGTACCATGTTAAATTATACAATTTCTTCCTGAAACTTACATTCGATAAAGCCGCCAGCGATGACCTTACACAGAACCTGTTTTACAGGGTCATCAAATACCGACAGACCTTTAAGTTTGAAGAAGGGGCTTTTAGGCCATGGGTTTATCAAATGGCGAGAAATGTGCACTTTGATTTTTGCAAAGAGCACAAAAAGCAAACGGGTAATTTAAAAATGGTGGATGACTACAAAGAAGATATAGCAGGCGGCGATGGCGAATATAGCGAAGAACATTTGGAAAGATTGGACAGGGCATTATTGCAATTAATGCCTGAGCAAAGGGAAATGATCGTTTTAAGCCGCTACCAGGGATTAAAGTATAGCGAAATATCCCGCATAAAAGACATATCGGTGCCCGCTATAAAAGTACAGGTGCACCGGGCAATGAAACAGCTTAGGAGCATTTATTTTAAACAATCATAAGTGTAGATTATGAAATGCGAAGACGTACAATTATTGCTGACTGATTTTATTGATAACGAACTTGATACAGTTTATTGTTATGCAGTAGAAACACACATTAAAACCTGCGAATCATGCGCAAGAGAGGTAGAAGAATTGAAGATGGTTTTACAGGATATTGCCGACACAAAGCAAAAAATGCCTGGTGCTGAATTGCGCAATAATTTTAATGCAATGCTTGAAGCGGAACTAAACCTTTCAGCAAAGGAAAAAGCGTTGCAGCAGCGCGAGGTACGAAAGGTAATGATACTGCAATGGGCTTCCTCCTTTTGGAAAATAGCTGCGGCTGCTGTTATACTGTTTGTCGGCGTATGGTTAGGCGGCAGGGGTAAACAGGTTACGCAGGGCGCTTCAGATACACAATTGGCAGCGTTGCAGAAAGATGTAAAGCAAATGCAGGAAACAATGATGTTTAGTTTACTTAAAGATGAGTCGCCAAGCCAGCGGATTAAAGCGGTGAGCTATGCAGAAGACATAGTTAATCCCAATGCAAATGTTATCAATGCCCTGACAAACACGCTTAACCATGACAAAAATGTAAACGTAAGGCTGGCAGCACTTTATTCTCTGGAGAAATTTGCCGACGACCAAAAAGTAATTGATACGCTGGTCGCATCGTTAGGCAACCAAACAGAGCCGATCATCCAGGTGGTATTGATAAATATACTTACGGAGAAAAAAGAAATTAAGGCGATACGGCCGATACAGGATATTATTTCCAATGGCAAAACCAATAAGGACGTAAGGGACATTGCGCAGAAAAGCCTTAAGTCAATATAAAAATATTATTGAATTCGATAACTAACCCAGGGCAGGTGAATTCCGGGTTTGCCTGCCAATTATTTTAAATTTTTCAAAAACAAAAAAATGAAATTCGTAAAATTTACAATGGCGTTCATCGCCATATTATTTGCCGCAAATGTATTAAAGGCCCAGGAGTATAAAGTAACCGTTGAAAACGTAAAAACCAATAAGCTTGTACTGAACGATTTTAGGGGTGACCTTCCGATTGAGGGTTACGCAGGCAACGAAATAATAGTAACCGGCTCATCAGATAATTTCAAAGCACCCGAAAGGGCCAAGGGGCTTAAGGCAATATATCCGTCCGGCACAGATAATACAGGCATAGCTGTTTCGTATGAAAAGAACGGCAATGAAATTACACTTACCTGTTTGCTGTCAATTACTCAATCAGGCAATTACAAAATAAAAATACCCAATAACCTTGCGGTAAAATTTGAAAGCAGTTGCGGCAGGTCTGGCAATATCTCCATCAAGAATATGAATAACGAACTGGATATAACAAACTGCCAGGGCATTGACCTTAAAAATGTTACAGGCCCGTTAGTGCTTTCAACCATAAGCGGCGAGATAAATGTAACTTTTGGTGATATCGCAAAAGACAAGCCGATTTCAATTGCTGCCATAAGCGGGGATGTGGATATTACGCTGCCTGCGAAGTCTGCAGTTGATCTTGAAATGAGCACCATATCGGGCAATTTGTATTCTGATTTTGACCTTACGGCTGAAAAGGATAAAATGAGGCGCGTTGGCGGAGGTACAATAAAGACCGCCTTAAATGGGGGCGGCCCAGAACTTAAGATAAGTGATATAAGCGGGAACATTTACCTGAGAAAAGGGTAACAAAATTATTACCAAATTATAAACCATTTCAATCATACTGGTATGAAAAATATAATTACCACAATAGCGCTGTGCATGTCAGGCATAGTTGCAAGCGCGCAAAAGATCATAGAAAAACACGTTAACCTTTCCCAGGGCGGCAACGTTACGCTCAACATACAAATTGCCGATTCAATAAGGATCATTACCTGGGATAAGAATGAAGCGTATGTAAAAGCTTCTGTTAATATAAATGACAATAAAAATAACGACGATTATGCCTGGACATTCGACAATTCAAACAACAGTTTGGATGTAACAAGCAAATTCTATTTTCCAAAAGGCAAGGGCTGCTGTGGAAATGATTGCAATTGTAACTGCAATTGCAGGAGCGAGATAAACGTTGAAGTTTATATACCCGCAAATACCGGCCTTACTGTTGAAACAATAAATGGCAATATTACTATTACCGGTAAAACGGCAGAGGTAAAAGCCAAAAGTATAAGCGGGTTTGTAGATATGGCAGTAACCCAGGATACAAAAGCTGATGTAAAACTAAATACAATATCCGGTACTATGTACTCAGATATTAACCTTAACCTTGATGATAAAAACGCCCATCGGGTGGGGGGTAGCCATATAGACACTGAATTAAACGGTGGCGGCAAAACCATACACCTTGAAACCATAAGCGGCGATATATACTTCCGTAAAGCAGGATAAAGATGTTTTATATATAAGGTTTTGTTCTTTTATGTTTTAGTGTGCGTAAAGTGCTAATGCCGGGTGTGCTGCAAAGCCGCCCGGCTTTTTGTGTATTTATCGTCATAGCGAAGCCGCCCTATGTTTGCGTGAATATGTTTAACGCTAAAGGCGGCTGTGGCTATCTGCAAAACACGCTGCGGTTTAGGCAGATAACCACGCCCGCTTTAAATAATATACTTGTTTGACTAACGATTCGCGCGGGCTCGTTATGACGGCCATCGCTTCAACCCTTTTAATAAAAGTGCGCACACATACTGTTAGTGCTAAAAACAAATAGTAAATCTTGTTTCAGTATTGTCAATTGTTTTTAAAGAAAACTCAAAACCGTGGTTCAGCAGTATTTCTTTCACTAATGTTAACCCAATTCCCTGCCCATCTTTTTTAGTACTGAAAAATGGGCTAAATAAGTGTTCCGTATCGTGTAATTGTATGCCTTTTCCATTATCGGCTATAATGAGTTGACGGCCTGTGGTGGTAAAAGAAACAACACCCTTTTCGTCAATGGCCTCCATTGCATTTTTTACAATGTTAATAAGCACCTGTTCTATTTGCCGTTCGTCAGCGATGATATAAAAGGAAGATTTCGAGAGATCGTATTCAAACTTTATTTCTTTTTCCCCTGCTTTCATTTCCATCAGCTTCCCGATTGAATAAATGAGTTTGTGAAGGTCTATATTTTTCTTAACGGGTTCCGGAAGCCTTACCACATCAGCAAAGTTTCGCATGAACATATTCAGGTTATAATTACGGTCAACCGCTACCTGTAAGGCATCGTGTAATGAAGTGTTGGTGCCATCTTCCCAAATTTTTCCTTTTGTTAAAGCAGATTGCAGTATAGAATTAACCGGGCCAATGGTATTGTTAACTTCGTGCGCCATCATTCTTATTACTTTCCCGTATGCCTTTTTTTCTGCTGCAAGTATCTCCGCTGTTAATTCTTCTATCATCACAAAATGACGTGGAAAACCACGGTCAATAAAATGCGACTTCTGCAATTTATAGGTAATGATGCCATTGAATGTAAAAGTTCTTGCTTCACCCGATCTTAATTGCTTTAACTGCTGCATTACCGGATGTGTAAATGTATCAAGTGATTTACCCGCCACTTCTTTTTCTTCAAGCCCTAACAATTGTAATGCTCTCGGGTTCACCTGCTGAATGTTGTCATCATAATCAAGGATCAATATCCCTGTGGGCGATGTGTAGATAAGCTTTTCAAGGAACAAATGTTGCTGCTCCTGTTTTGTTCTCTCAGTTCTCAGCTCATCAATCATGCGGTTATATACTTTTATCAGCTCATCCATTTCATACTTACCGGTTAGCAGAAATTTTACATTAAAATCTTTATCTTTTATTGCCTCTGCACCCTGCATTAATAATTTCAGCGGCGCAATAAGTTCTTTATATAACTGCCATGATATTATAAGAGAGATGATGATAAAAACTTCCGATATAATAAAGAATAACTGGTTTTTTGCGAAAATAAAATAAGATAACACCACGGCGATAAGGTGTAATATTAAAACAAACAGGATGTATTTAGTCCGAAGCTTCATCGTAAGGAATATTGTATTTATCCAGCCGCCTGTATAACGAGCTACGTGTAAGCCCAAGGGATGCCGCAGCTTTTGTGATCCTGTTTTTATGAAACTCCAGCGCTTTTTTTATGATCATCACCTCGGTTTCTTCCAAAGTTAACGCTCCTACATCGGGTAGCTGTATATTTCCCTTTTGCCCGATCGGCTGAGTTAATTTCGACCTGAAATCTTCCGCATCCAGTGTATCCTTCCTGCTTACCAGTACAGTGCGTTCTACCAGGTTTTTTAACTGTCGTATGTTACCGGCCAAAAATAATTGCTGTAGCCATTTTATGCCCTCCCGCGTTACCGAAAGCTGTGGCCGGTTATAGATCTCCTTAAGCGTAGCGACAAAAAAGTCAACCAGCAGCGGAATGTCTTTTTTTCTCTCGCGTAGCGCGGGCAGGTGTACTGTAATAAGATTTATCCTGTATAAAAGATCCTCCCTGAATGTTCCTTTGGCCACCATCTCATAAAGGTCTTTATTAGTTGCGCATACCACGCGCACGTCAACGGTTTTGGTGCGGCTGCTGCCAAGCACTTCATAAGTTCTGTCCTGCAATACACGTAATAATTTTACCTGGCTGCCGGCATCAAGGTCGCCTATTTCATCTAAAAAAATGGTGCCCTTGTTTGCCATTTCAAAACGGCCCACCCTGTCTGTTCTTGCATCCGTGAAAGCGCCGCGCACATGGCCAAACATTTCGCTTTCAAATAATGAGGTTGATATGCCGCCCAGGTTTACTTTAATAAATGCCCTGTTGCTTCTAAAACTGTTTTGATGTATTGCTTCAGCTATTAATTCTTTTCCTGTGCCGCTTTCGCCGGTAATAAGCACTGATGCATCTGTTGCGGCTACGCGGCCAACGGTTTCAAGCAGCTCTATCATCGCGGGTTCTTCACCAATAATATGCTGAAAGTTATAAAGGCTGTTCAATTGTTTGCGCGTATGGTATGAGGCCTTTTTTTCATGCAGTTGCAACAATGTTTTTACTGATTGCAGCAGGTGCTCATTGCTCCAGGGTTTGTTAATGAAATCATTTGCACCCAGTTTCATTCCTTTTACGGCCAGTTCTATGGTAGCCCACCCTGTAATAAGTATAACCGGTATGGAGGTATTTATTTGCCTGATAGCCTGCAACAACTGCATGCCTTCTTCACCCGATGTTTCAATAGAAAAATTAAGGTCGAGTATAATTAAAGAAATATCATGTTTGGCAATAATAGCCAGCGCTTCCTGTTGCGAAGCCGCTGTAGTTGCCTTATAACCTTCATTTTCAAACAAAAGCAGTAAAGAGGCTCTTACGGCAATATCATCATCAATTATCAATATCATATTAGTGCATGCAATTTATAATTATTTTACCAACAGTATATTCCATATTCAGCTTCGTTGTCCCAAAAGGATTCCTTTGGAATGTCACACCCTTGTGCAGATTATTCTTTATTCAACAAATAAAGATTTGACAACTTTTTAAAAGTTGTCAAATGTAACAGAGCATTTTAATCTTCATGCAACGCCTCTGCAGGATAAATGCCGGCAGCCTGCTTACCCGGATAAAATGAACAAAATAATACCAGTAAATAAATAAACAGTATGTCCAGCAATATTGCAATAATATAGGTGCCTGGTGCAAGATCAAATACACTTAACAACGGAAACTGCACCGCGAAAAATAAACCTACAATTAGTGAAATAGTAGAAAGCACCAGCGCCTCGCCAACCAGTTGCTTTGAAATAGATCCGCCGCTTGCACCAACAGCCCTGCGTAAACCAATTTCACCCCTTCGCTTGTTAATGTTGTACCATAACACCCCAAATAAACCAAGGGCGACATTGATAATAAGAAACCCGCTTATGATCAGCATTACTACAATTGGGCCTAATGCCTGGGCATTTTTGATGGCACGCCTTTTATCCATGTGTTTTATATCAACACTTGTATTCGGCATGGCATTGGAAAGCACTTTAAAAAGCCGGCTTTCAAATGCGGCATCTGCCGTGGGCTTTATTTTTATTAAAAGTAAACCGCCCCCGTTTGTATTACTTGTATCCATTCTTCTAAAAAAGCTATTACCGGTTTCTGTATAGTCCCCTTTATCTTTTATATCATTTATCACCCCAATAATTTTCATATTCTTGTTGACGGAACCCTCATCTTTAATTATTTTCCCCGTCGCACTTTGATCGCCAAACAATTTTTTACTGAAAGTTTCATTTAGCACAATTGGCCGGTAGTTGGTGGCAGCATCTGCTTTTGAGAACCATCTGCCTTCTTTCATGGTGATATTTAATACATTTTTATAGTTGTCATCAACAGTATATACTTCTGAAGGCCAGTTTACTTTATTATAGCTGATCCCTGTGCTAATGTTAGCATAGCCATAAGGGATATTGGCATCAGAAAAGCTTACCTCCTCCACCTGGGGCATAGATTGGATCAATTGCCGTAAAGATTCCCGGAAAGTGGCGATGCTGTCAGCATCAGACATGCCCTGCGGGGTGTCATACCCGAGATTCCATACGTTTTCATATTCAAATCCTCTTGGGCGGTTATAGTTTTGATAATAATATACAAGCAACGTAAATACCGCAAACATTACAATAAAAGAAACAAGCATCTCCGTCATCAGTAAAAAATTCTGTCTCTTTTTATTCCAGATAAGTTTAAATAAATGCTTTATCATATAAGTTGGTTATAAGATTATGTAATATTATTGAGCCTTTAGTGCTGCCACTACATGCATCCTGCTCATGCGCCACGCCGGATATACCCCTGAAAACAAACCAAAAACAAGGCAGGCAAAAAAAGTGGCGAGCAGCACATTGAAATTGATCGCAACCGCCATATTAGGAAACAGGTTAATATTGTTGACAATTTGAATAAGTATATATGAAAGCACCATTCCAATAATTCCACCTAAAAATGTTAGGATCAAATTCTCCACAATAAATTGATAGACCAATGTTTTGGAAGACGCCCCAAATGCCTTACGAACACCTATTTCAGAAGCCCGGTCCATAATGCGGCTTATATTAATATTCACCAGGTTTAAGGTTGGTAATAACAGGAATAAGAAAAAAAAGCCGCCGACAATTAAAAGAAAAGTTGTTATTCCGGAATCTGACCCCTGTTCAATATGCGTCGAACGTGTAAAGGACACAAGGTAAGTATCCGCAAAAGTAAACTTCTCATCAAACTGCTTATCGCCTATAGGCACTTTGGCTGCCATCTGGTTGTACTCTTCGCGCATTTTATCCAGGTCATCTTTAGAGTTTAGTAATAATATGGCTGAATAGTCGCCCATCAACCCGGTACTTTTAATATCCTCCTTTGTAAGGGTGTAGGGTACAAACATATCGGCGAAAGCGTTACTTGAAAAAGGCAAGCTTTTAACCACGCCGATAACCCTGTACTGAATATTATCTGTTTCAATATATTTGCCCACTGCTGTAACATCCTTGCCAAAATAATTATTACGCGTATCTTCTGAGATAACGGCCACTTTTTCAGCATTGTCAATTTGCTGTTTGTTATAAGGTTTGCCTTCCAGGAATTTAAACTGCAAAACATCCCAAAACTGGTCGTTGGTGTACTTTAAAGCTATCACCAGTTTTTTATTATTTGTATAACTGTTTGTTGCGGAATTGTTTGACAATACTGCAATTTTTACCGGAGTTTTTAGTTTAGAAACATAACGGTCAATAAAATAAAAACTCGGGCCGCCGTTGTAGCTGGATCCATTTTTGGAATTTGTCAATTGCATCCCGCTAACATACAATTCTCTATCCCGGTTAAGATCCGGATAGCCCGCGCTTAACACGTAATCCGTAAAAGCAGAAACAACAATAATAATGGCAAGTGTAAAGCTTATGCCAAACAGGCTGATGAATGTGAAGAATTTCCTTCTCTTCAATACAGCGATGGCTATTTTAAAATAATTTTTAAGCATATAAAACAGTTTACGGTTTTCAGTTTACGGTTTCCAGTTAAGCGAGTGATTGAACACCCGCCCCAATGACTTACTGACCTAATGACCAATTGACTTGTATTTACTGCACCTGGCTTCCATCAAATAACCTAACTAAGCGATGGGTCTTTTTTGCCATATGCTCATCGTGTGTAACCATAACAATGGTGGTGCCTTCTGTACGATTTAGGTTAACAAGAATTTCCATTATCTCGTTGCCCATTGCGCTGTCAAGGTTGCCGGTAGGTTCATCTGCCAAAATAATTTCGGGTTGGCCAACAATTGCCCTGGCTATCGCAACACGCTGTTTCTGTCCGCCGGATAATTGTGTTGGAAAATGCTTTACACGGTTGCTTAAACCAACTTTCTCCAATGCCTCCGATGCAAGTTGTTTTCTTTTACTTGCTGAACTGTTACGGTATAACAGCGGCAGTTCTACATTGTCTAAAACCTTCAGGTCGTTGATGAGGTGGTAGCTTTGAAAAATAAACCCAAGTTTCCTGTTCCTGAAATGTGCTAATTGCGCATCAGATAAATGTTCTGTTTTTTGATCATCTATTTTTATTTGGCCTTTTGAGGGCGCATCAAGCAGGCCTATAATGTTAAGCAATGTACTTTTGCCGCAACCCGAAGGGCCCATAACAGAGAGGAACTCGCCTTTTGCAATTTCAAGATTTATGCTGCTGAGTGCAAGCGTTTCAACAGTGTCTGTCCTATATACTTTTTGAATGTTTTGTAAACTAATCATGTAATGGTTTTTTGGTATTTATAATTTATCGGTAAGTAATTTTTTCATTGCTCTCAAAATCATACAGCGACAAATAGCGAAGCTGGTAGTACGCTCCCCAGAAATCGCGCAATGCAGCAATATAATCTCTTTTGGCCTGGTCTTTTTCCTGGAAGGCAATACTAAGGTCGGTTACGCTTAGGTTGCCCAGCACATACCTGTCTTTTGCTATTTGGTACTTTTCGCTGGCAATACTGTCTGTTTTTGCAGTAAGCACTACCTGGTCTCTCATCATATCAAATAAGGTAACCTGTGTTACTATTTGTTGCGTAAATAATTGCTTATCCTGCTCTACTTCATACTCCGTCAATTGCATATTGGCTTCTGCCGTTTTTACTTTGGCTTTACTCCTGCCCCAATCTAAAACCGGAATGGCAAACCCTATCTGAAACAATTGCTGGTTCTGCAGAGCCTGGTAAACTTTAGGAATTGTTGGCGCTGAATTTGAGTACCCAACCTGCGCAGTTAAGGTTGCATTTAAACGGCTGGTGCTTTTTGCCTCAACCACATCTCTTTGTGCCTCCGCAATACGGCGTACAAAAGCAATGGCATCACTCCTGTTGGCATAAGCCTCTTTAAGTACCCTGTCAGATGACACTTCCATGTTTATGGTTTCTTCGGGTAACAATAAAGCTATTTTATCTGCATCGCTCAACCCAGTATATGCCCGCAGATTTAGTGTTGCGATCTCCATGTCCCTTTTTGCAATGCCTACAGATTTTTGCGAGGTTAGTTGCTCCAGTTGTAATTGTAGTATCTCATTCTTTGATATTTTGCCCAGCGCTAATTTTTCATTGGCTATAAGCATGATGTTTTTTGTATTGCTTAGGTTTGTTTCTGCTATCTGCAGGTTTACCTGGGCAAGCAGCAGGTCAAAAAAATAACCGCTTGCAGTAATAGCAATGTTTTCCATGCTCTCAATAAAGGCCTGCTTGCTTTCATTAAATTTCAGCGGCTCTATCTTACGGTCCCATTTTAAACTGTTATACTGGAACAATGGCTGGTTAAGCCCTATGCCAAATGGTACGCTGTTGTATAAAACATTGTTCCTGTCAAAGTCCGTAAACCGTTGTAATTGAGTAGTGCCGTAAATAGTGCCTCCTGTTTGTTCTATCGTTTGACTGAAGGAAAGATTGAGCGAAGAGTTATCATAGTGTATCGGCTGAAACTGTATGGTTCCATCCGGCTGCACCACCTGGTTAAAAGTTTTGCTGTAACCCGGCAATGTCCCATTAAGTGATAATTGCGGTTTATAGTTAGATGTATAGGTTCGCCATTCCCAGTATTTGGTTTCCTTTACGGTTGAGGCTTGTTTAGATGCTATTGATTTAGCTTTCGCCATTTCAACAA
>JABDFW010000092.1:11167-12767 GCA_013286305.1 Bacteroidota bacterium | reverse complement strand
GCTGCAGGCGGTGGCCATATTGCAGCTATTATAAATGGTGGAGTAAGGACATTTGCAGGGACTTATGCCGATGGTGTGGCGCCCACCTCCAATCAAGCCTCTACCAATCTTGGTATAACAGCATCAAGGCTTGATATCAATGTTGGCGGTACTACTATTGCTTATATAAATGGCGCAATTGTTTCTACGGTGGCGATTGGCGGGGGCACTGCTACAGTGCAATATACTAACTCCACCGGGGCTGCGGGCGAACCTGATGTTGCCTATGATGATAAGGGTAACCTGTTTGCCGTTCTGTTAAGCCCCACAAATTCGTATGATGTAGTATATTCAAATACCACCGGAAGCTGGGTTTACGAACCCCAGTCAAGGTTGGTTGAACGTATTACAGGCGGGGCTGGTGGCCAGGTTTGGGGGGTAATAAATTATGGTAAGCCCAATACTATCTGGTCAAGGGTAACCGACGGTTCAACGGTATGGTTTGACGATGAAAGAATACGTACAGCTACAGTAGGTACTATATACACCCATCCCAATTCGGGTGGGGTTACAACTACCTCCGGGGCAACTTATGGCGATGCTATCATGATACCTTTTACATCAGGGGTTAGTTATACGCTGGTGCAAACATTGCCCAGTTCCAGTTGGGACCTCGGGCGATATGTCACCTATACTCCGTCGGGCTATACAATGTCAACCACCGTATCAACGCAAACGGTAACATTCACAGCAAGTTCAAATACCATAGCGCATGTTGAATTTATTGATGAATTGCTAAGCCCCAAATCAATATTATTGAACTGTACATCGCAGGCGCTTGAAACTTTTGGAACGGGTACCAATACATATGCCGATACGGTGGAGGGCACAGGTTACCATTACAGCCCCGAAGCCAACGCGCAGGATGGGGATTATTTTGTTGTAAAAAACACCAGCAACTGGTTTGTAAATACAGGATTGGTGAGCGAAGAAGGGGATGGAGGCTATTTTCTTATCGTAAATGCCTCTTATGCCACGGACGAATTTTATAGAAAAAGAGTTACAAACCTCGTTCCGGGCTTAAGTTATACTATATCCTTTTATGCAGCTAACGTAAACCCCAGCCAGGCCCTTTTGCCCAATGTAAGTTATGGCTTGCAGGACCTGTCGGGTAATATCATAAATTCTTCCACAACGGGCGATATATTAACTACCCAAATTACGTGGAAGTTGTTTTCGCTTACTTTTACCTCGACAACCAATACCGCCGACCTGTTTTTGCGTAATAATAATATAGGTGGTTTGGGTAACGATATTGCTATTGATGAAATAGCGTTAAACCCTGTTATTACACCTTTGCCTAATATTACAGTAACGCCAACTATTGCTCCCAATATTTGCATTGGCACGTCCTATACTTTTTCAAATAGCCAGTCAGGCGGCCAATGGGCCACAAGCAGCAGCACAATAGCTACTATTAACCCAAATACCGGTATTGCGCAGGGGTTAACTGCCGGCGATGCCGTTATCACCTATCAATACACTAATGCCATAAATTGTGTAAGCACCACAACTACCGGTATTATTGTAAGTGCCCCGCCTACATTTAGCGCCTCAGACC
>JABDFW010000092.1:10359-11157 GCA_013286305.1 Bacteroidota bacterium | reverse complement strand
AGACCAATTGGGGACAGGAACCGCTTGTCTTAACCAGACTGACAGCCTGTATTCTTCTGCGTCGGGCGGAACAACGCCTTATGCCTATTCCTGGGTGGCCTCGCCTTCAAGCGGCGCCGGCTTGGGTACGGCCAATATTGCAAATACAACTGCAACCCCTACTGTTTCTGGGTCGTACACTTATACAGGTACAGTAACAGATGCGGTTGGTTGTACTGCCAGTTCCAGCGTTGCCTTAGCCGTTTCATCGCACATAGCCCCAACTGTTACTGCAAGTGCCTCATCAGGCCCATATTGTGTTAGCTCCGTCATTACTTTAAGTTCATCGGCAAGCGGCGGTTCAGGTTCTTATACATACAAATGGACTGCTTCACCAAATACAGGGGCCGGCCTTGGCACATCAACTATCCAAAACACTACAGCTACGCCATCAACCGCCGGAACATACGCTTATAAAATAACTGTAAACGATGGATTTTGCAGTGTGCCTAAAACTGCGGTTACAGCTACCGTTAATGCAAAACCAACTGTAACGGTAGGGGGCCCAACATCTCCTGATGGTATTTGTTCAGGCGGCACAATTACCCTTACTTCTACCCCGGTCGGAGGTACAAAGCCATATGCTTATAGCTGGAGTGGCACGTCCACCCCAACAACCGACGGAGGTTTGCTTTCTACAAACGTTCAAAACCCGGTAGCTCAGCCTGCAGGGGGGTTAACGATATTACTTCCTGATACCTACACCTATACACTGGTATTAACAGATGCCAATGGGTGTACTGCAACAAACAATATTAC
>JABDFW010000092.1:7004-10349 GCA_013286305.1 Bacteroidota bacterium | reverse complement strand
TTACGTTAGCTGCATAAAAGGATATTACAGAACAAGTTTATATTAACAGCCTTGCGACAGCACCCACTATTACCGTTGCCAGTTATGTGCCTTCTTCACCAAGCACTATTTGCTCTGGTACCGTTTTAACTTTAGATGCCACAATTACAGGTGGTGCGACAAAATTCAAATATGTGTGGTCGGGCGGCGTTGGTACTATCGCAAACGGAGTCTCTACTAATAATACCTCGCGTACATATAATGGGGCAACTGATACTACAAGTTCCATAACTACAGCCACAACAGGAGCCTTTACGCTTACGGTAACGGATGGCAATAACTGTGTTGTCGCCGCTAACACGCCTTCCATTACGGTTAATCCGAGCCCATCTGTAACCACCAATACATTTGCGACTGACATTTGCATGGGCACAAATACCACAGTAGATTCATTGTACGCTATCACCACTGGAGGTTCGGGCACTTATAGTGCATTTGCCTGGAGCACCACCGGCGTGCCTTCCGGCGGAACCGTTACTTATGGCGCCCAAGCAAAAGATACAAGCGCAATTGTAGTTAATAAAACAGGCACCTACACTTTTAAAGTTATAGTAACCGATGCCAATACTTGTACAGCCTCCGCAAATGCTACAGTTACTGCCTTAAGCCAGAGCGGGCCAACTGTTTCAATGCCGGCTGCGGGAACCCTGTGTATAAATGTTGCTGCAACGCTTAATTCAAATGCTGCGGCCGGCAGTTCGCCAACACTCACTTATGCGTGGACGGCGTCACCAACAACGGGGGCAGGCCTGCCGGGTACCTTAACTAACTCTACGGTAGTCGTCACACCTACCGCCCAGGGCTCCTATACTTATGCAATAAAAGTAACGGATGGTAACAATTGTGCGGTTGAAGGCCAATCCGGCCTGCAGGTTGTTAATGCCTCTATAGGTGTTATACCCCTTGGCTCAACTACCAACATCTGCACTACAGGCAGTGGCTCGGGTAATGCGTCGGGCACATTTGCTTTAAATGGCATTGTTAGTGGCGGCAGTGGCACATACTCCACCTATGCGTGGTCTGGCGCTGTTGTAACAAGCCCGGGTTCCACTACGCTAAACCCAACATCTTCCACTACAACTTCAAGCACTACCGCAACTATCACAAGCGCAACTGCGGGTACCTCTCAATTTGATTATACATTAACCGTAACAGATAATGCAGGGTGTACGGGTTCCGGTACTACAGCTAATTTTTCATTAGTTACCGGGCCTTCAGTAAGTGCCCCAACAATAACAGCTACCACACCATGCCTTAACAAAACCATCAACTTATCGGGCACAATCAGCGGTGGCACTACTCCGTACAATTACGATTGGATACCATCAACAGGTGCCACAGTAACTACTGCCAGTGGCAGCACTTCTTCCACAACTGTTGCTACTACTGCCACCACAACAACTTCGGGCACAAAAACGTTTATATTCCAGGTACAGGATAATAATGGTTGTGCATCAGGCAGCCAGGATTCAATCACTATTTATTCTAACCCTGCCTCAAAAATAGTTGTGGATAAAACAATCGCCTGCAGCACCCCTGCAACAACAATTAATTTGACAGGCAGTATATTAACAGCAACTGTTTCTCCTTATACATATTCGTGGACAGGATCAGGTGTCGTAAATAACACTAGTAGTATAACTACCACTGCTGTTCCAACAGCAACCGGCACTTATAAATTTACACTTATCGATGCCAATGGCTGCACGGGTACAAGTACCAGTTCAACAGTTACTTTTGACGCTGCAACCCCCAGCATATCTAATAATTGCCAGCCCACTTACGACAACTTACTTGAAAACAACGGGGTAAGCTGGTTATGGACAACCACATCGGCAGGCCGTTTTTACACAGATGCCACCTATAGCGTGCTAACCGATAGCTCTACCTCGCACCTGCAGGCGCCATTTATTAAAGCAACAGGAAATTACAGTGTTACTATAAGCGATGCAAATGGCTGCACAGGCAGCGGCTCAATTACTGTTGGCACATGCGGACTGGTGTTATCTGTTGACCTGCTGACATTTACCGCGGAAAAACAGCATAGCACAGTATTGCTCGACTGGAGTACCGCAACAGAAACAAACAATGACCATTTTGTTATACAGCGCAGCAGTGAGGGATTAAGCTGGCAGGATATAGGAACAGTAAAAGGGCATACCAACAGCACCGTGTTACAGAACTATAGCTTTACAGACATAACGCCTATTACAGGGATGAATTACTACAGGTTAAAGCTGGTTGAAACAGACGGAAATGTAAGTTACTCAGGAGTGCGCAAAGTACAGTTTGCCGGTGATTGGATAGTGCATGTGTACCCTAATCCCGCACAGGACTACCTGGTGCTTGAGTTTAACAGCGATAAGGAAGAAAAAGCGAGCCTTGTAATACAAACAGCCCTTGGAAGCAGTATATTTATAAAAGACCAATACCTGGTAAAAGGGCTGAACAGGATAACATTAAACCAGGTACAGCCGCTTGCACAGGGTACATACTTTATTACTTTACAAACAAGCGCAAACATGTTCCGTGCAAAATTTGTAAAAGCAGATAAGTAATCCATCCGCGAAAAGAAAAGGTATAACTATGCATCAGTTTATTGCTTGCATAGTTGCACCTTTTCTCTTTTTAGCCGCCCTATCCGGGTTATTATCGAAACGTTGTTTGTTTTATATAAAATGAAACATAATAAGCCCTGATATAAGCAAAAAGTTTTCTGCTTATATCTTTTACTTTTTTGAAATTGTTCAAAATATTAAGATTCAATTAAACTAAGCATTTAATAATAGTTTAATAGGTACTGGCCTGTAAACCTTTTTATCTTTGCAATCCGTATCTAAAAGATTACTATGATAAAACTTTACCTGCGAAAACATGTAGCGCTTTTTACGTGCCTGGCCTTATTGTTTATCACATGTTTTCATGCCTCTTCACAAATATCCACCTTTGCCGGAAGGCACACCTATTTAGGGGATGGCAATGCAGCAGCGAAAGCCGCTTTATTCTCGCCGCACGCAATGGTAATGGATGGCGCAGGTAATATATATATAGCTACAACCAAAGATAGCCGCGTACGTAAAATTGATGCCGTTACTAAAGTAATTACTACTATAGCGGGCACAGGCATATCAGGTTATTCCGGTGATGGTGGCCTTGCAACGTTGGCCCAACTGGATTTTATTGGTGGTTTACCAGGGCTTGGGGTAGATAATGTGGGCAATGTTTATATAGGCGATTATATTAATAACCGGGTTAGGAAAATAGATGCAATTACAAAAATAATCACCACAATTGCCGGTATAGGTG
>JABDFW010000092.1:0-6994 GCA_013286305.1 Bacteroidota bacterium | reverse complement strand
GTATAGGTGTTGGTGGCTATGCCGGCGACGGCGGCCCTGCTACTTCTGCCAAAATAAGTGGCCCGGCAGGCATTGTAGTTGATGCAAACGGTAATGTTTATTTTGCTGATAATAATAATAGTGCAATACGGAGAATAGACGCAACTACAAAATATATATCTACGGTGGCCGGTACAGGATTTTCGGGTTATTCAGGCGATGGCGGGCTTGCAACTGCGGCAATGCTTAATTACCCTGAACGGTTTGCTTTTGATGCCAGCGGAAATTTATATATTTCTGACGAGTACAACCATGTTATTAGAAAGGTAGATAAAGCAACTCAAAAAATATCAACTATTGTTGGCACAGGCGGTAACGGCTTTACAGGTGACGGCGGCCCTGCTATTTCTGCAAGCTTTACCAAATTATTGGGTGTTGCGGTAGATACCTCTGGTAACATTTACATTGCAGACCAGCTTAATAACCGTATCAGAAAAGTGGACGCAAAAACCCAAATAGTAAACACTATAGCGGGAAGTGCATCCGGGGGTTATTCGGGCGATGGGGGTGTGGCCACCTTAGCACAGTTAAACAGCCCTTCTGATGTATTGGTTGACAAAAGCGGCAATGTTTATATTGACGACAATGGTAATAATGTGGTGAGGGTTGTAAATAAATTAGGGATCATATCTACCATCATAGGTGATGGATCTGATGGGTTTTCAGGCGCACCTCCTGCATTATCAGCACAGATGGTTCCCCAAGCAGTAGCGTTAGATAATTTAGGCAATTTAATAATCGCAGATGGATATTATTACGATGTTCGCGCTGTTAATATAGCCAACAGTTCTTTTATATACGCGGGCAACCCAAATCCTGATCCGAAATATGCCAGTAGAGGATATGGTGGCAATGGTAATTTTGCTTCTTTAGCACTTTTCAATGCACCTGTAGCTGTTGCAGTTGACGCTTCCAATAATGTATATATTGCCGATGTATTTAATAATGTTATACGCAAAATTACCTACAGCAGTAAATTTATTGCCAATTATGCCGGCAATGCTACAGCCGGTTTTTCCGGCGACGCAGGGGCAGCCACTTCGGCCCAATTAAATAATCCTTATGGGATTGCTGTTGATAAAAACGGCAACCTGTATATTGCAGATGCACTGAATAACCGTGTACGCAAAGTAACTGCCGCAGGAACAATATCAACCATAGCCGGCAACGGCACTGTAGGCAGTACGGGTGATGGCAGCGCGGCAACATCTGCCGAACTGAATTTCCCTTACGGTGTGGCAGTTGATACGGCGTTAAATGTATTTATTATAGATAAGAATAATAAGGTTAGGATGGTGGCTGCTGCCACGCAGAAAATATCAACTGTTTTAAATAACAGTCATGTTTTAAAAGGCATTGCAACAGACGTTGCAGGTAACATTTTTCTATCTGATTCTACAGCAAGCAGTGTTATTAAGCTTACAGCAAAAACGTATGCGTTAATTACAATAGCCGGCAATGGCACTGCAGGTTATTCGGGGGATGGGGGCACTGCTACGTCCGGTCAGTTAAACTCTCCTGGCGGGTTGGTTGTTAATAGCCTGGGAAATATTTATGTGGCAGATGTAAACAATTATGTTGTACGCCAAATAATTCCGGGAGTTGTAATAACGCCTCCAATCACTAACAATGTTGTCAGCACTACTGATTCAGTTTCCACCTGTACGGGAACGATCAACATACATACTTTAAATGGCACTTTGCCTTCCGGTGGAATAGGTGTATATACTTACCAATGGCTTAAAAGCACAGATAGCGTTGCTTACACAGCAATCAGTGGCGCAACAGCACAAAATTATGCGGTTAATGCTGCCATAACGAAAACCACTTTTTACAGAAGGCTGGTAACGTCGGGTACTGTAAAAGATTCTGGCAATGTTATTGGGTTTCATGTGCATGTTAACCCTGTACCGGTAATAACCCTTTCAGGTAAAACCTCGTTTTGTAAAGGGACAAAAGATACCCTTACCACTTCTGCGGCTTACACCAACTATGCCTGGAGCAGGGGTGATGTTACCAGGCAAATAATAGATTCTTTATCCGGTACCTTTACAGTAACAGTAACCAATGCTTTTGGCTGTGTTGGCACGTCTGCATCTGTTACCTTGACAGAAAATGCGTTGCCGGCAGTGCCAAAAATTACTTCTTCACCAGCTTCAACCACTAATTTGTGTGCAGGTACTTCGGCAATACTTATATCCTCGTCAGCACTTTCTTATAAATGGAATACAGGAGCGGCAACTGACAGTGTAACTGTAAGTACCGCCGGGTCTTATACTGTTACTGTTGCAAATGCCGCCGGGTGTACAGCCACTTCTACAGCGAAAACCGTAAGTTACAGGTCTTGTGGAATTCCACCTTCCCCCAAGACTGTGTCTGTAAAGACTGCATCAGCTATTGTAAGCTGGAGAAAAGTCCCCTGCGCAGTAAGTTACAAGCTTCAGTATGCGTTATATGGTTCGGCTACATGGACGAATACAGTAATTGCAGCGGATACTCTTTACACAATAACAGGATTAACCAATTCTACCACGTACCAGTGGCATGTAAGTACGGTTTGCGAGGTTTCGCCTTCTGTAACAAGTGCATATACCACAACTATTTCTTTTAAAACGCCTGTGTCATTTGCATTAGCCATTACAGCGCCCTCTTCCGCTTCAGATGTGCAGCTTTCTAATGACGGCAACACAGCGTTTAACGCCATGGTATATCCTAACCCTGCTGTAAGTATCGCAAAGCTTAGCTTGATTGGTACCACCGGTAAAGTATTGGTAACCGTTACAGATATGTCCGGCAGGGTATTGTGGCAATCAGCAGATATTAGCTCTAACGAACTGCAAATACCGGTGAATACATTTGCAAGGGGGATGTATTTTATTATTGTGAAAGACGAAAAGCATAATAAAGTGCTTAAGCTTGTTAGAGAATAAGATTCCATGCCCTTAGGAGGAAGCTGGTAAGGGCATATATATTTTAAAGCCTGCAGGTATCAATGCCTGCAGGCTTTTTCATTATTGAGTAATGATTACACCACTATCTTCTTCCAATTCCCTTTCATAAAAAAGAAAGTGCTTATAAGGCAAACGAGTGTTTCAGTGGAAACAATAGCAATAAATACCCCCTGTGGCCCAAGTTTCCAATAACTGGTTAACAGGTAAGCGAAAGGTATCTGGAATACCCAGAAACAAAACAGGTTGATCAATGTAGGCGTTTTTGTATCGCCTGCGCCATTAAAAGCATTCATCATAACCATGCCTAACCCATAAAAAATATACCCGATACTTACAATATGCAAAGCCTGTATGGCATATTTCTGCGTGTCGGCATTTTTATTCATAAATACCACCAATGGAGTTGAGAAGAATAAAAAGAATACAGAAACTGCCAGCATAAACAAAATATTATACTTAGCAGCTTTCCATACGCTTTGCTCAGCACGTTTCGGTTGTTTTGCCCCAAGGTTTTGGCCAACTAAAGTAGCAACAGCATTGCTCATGCCCCAGGCAGGCAGCAGGAAAAACATAATTAAACGTATAGCTACCTGGTAGCCGGCATAAATACCGGCATCTTTATATTTAGCCATAATACTTGCCAGGAATATCCAGCTTGCAGACCCAATTAAAAACTGCAATGTTCCCGTCCACGCCACACTAAAAATAGACCCGATTAGCTTCCAGTCAGGTATAAAATAGCCAGCGGTTATTTTTAATATTCCTTTATCGCCAAAAAGGCGAAATAGCTGGTATAACACCCCGATCGCGCGGCCGGTTGTGGTAGCAATAGCTGCCCCTTCCAGGCCAAGTTTAGGAAAAGGCCCCCAACCATTAATAAGCATGGGGCACAAAATAATATTACAGATATTGGCTATCCAAAGGCTTTGCATGGCAAGGGCTGCATCGCCCGCGCCACGGAAAATGCCATTGATAAGAAACAACAGCATGATAAAAATACTTCCCCCAAAAAGGATGCGTGTGTAAATGGCGCCTTCTGATACAATTTTAGCATTGGCGCCAATTAGGCTTAATATGTTTGGTGCTAAAAGAACGCCGCTTATGCTGATTAAAACAGTGATAAGAAGCGCTAATATGATTGATTGAATGCCCGACCTTGAAGCACCTTCAACATCTTTTTCGCCAATCCTTCTTGCTACAATTGCGGTTGCAGCCATGCTTAACCCAATACCAATAGCATATATGATGGTTAATACCGATTCTGTAATGCCTACTGCCGAAACTGCTTCGTTATTAATACGCCCAACAAAAAAAATATCCACGACAGCAAATACAGATTCCATCATCATTTCAAGTATCATGGGTATAGCCAATAATACAACTGCGCTGCGGATGCTGCCTTGTGTAAAATCCTGGTCGCTGCCTGCCAAAGCCTGCCTTATGAATGCATATATTTTTTTAGCACCCGTATATTGAGTGTAATTAGTCATTTGTAAAAATTAGTAAATGGAATAATAGTAATATGATAGCGTACATGCGCTATGTAAAAACTGTGGCTGCAAAACGGGCCTGAAAATGATCCAGGCCTTAATTAACTGTTCATATTACCTGCGATTTGGTATAAATTTCTGCGTTAGATTGGTAGATCGTTTAACAGACTTTCACTGCGAAAATACAGTTATTAAAGAAATCTCAAAATGATTTTATGGCTAATTCTTTTTTGCGTGCCAGGAAATATTATTTAGAGGTAGCTCATCTTATTAATACAGTGGTTCCTTTTAAAAAAACTCTTTTATTATCAGCATCTGTATAATTCAATATCCAAACATAAGTGCCTGGGGCCTGCGGGCTGCCGTTGTAATTGCCATCCCACTTTTTAGTCCAGTCTTTTGTCTCAAATATCAATTGGCCGTTGCGGTTAAAAACTCTGAATAACAGGTTAGTTGCTTTGTAAGCGTTTAAGGGGTACAGGTAATCGTTAAGCCCGTCACCGTTTGGCGTAAATGCACCAGGAACATCAATATAACAATTATTTACTGATTTTATTACACTATACGCGGTGTCTGTACAGGCCGCAGTATCTGTTACTATTAATTTTATGGTGTACGGTGTTTCTTTACCTAAAGCCGGAAAATTCTGTTGCGGAGGGTTTTGTAGAGAACTCGTTTGCCCATTCCCAAAATCCCAATACCAGCCAATAACACTCCCGGTACTTGTATCTTTTAAAATTATAATATCCCTGGGGCAAGCAATAGCAGGCCCTGTGATCATCGCTTTTAAAGCACTGTCTAATAATTTTATGGTTACCGTTCCGCGGCCGGGACAACCTGTTTCATCACTTACTTTTACCGTATAGGTGGTGGTTTTAACGGGCGAGGCAATAGGGTTAGCGATGGCAGCATTAGAAAGGCCATCGGGAGGAGACCACTCATAAGCCTTACCCCCGCCAGATTGCAATTGAACAGATCTTCCATAACAAATTGATGTGTCGGGTGACATTTGTATGTTAGGCCCGGCGCTTATTTTTACAATCGTACTGTCAGTAGCTTTGCAACCCCCCTGCGTTACTACCTGTACATAATATGTTCCGCTGTCTGCAAATGTTGGATAGTAAATATGGGGGAAAGGGGAATCATCAAAAAAACCGTTTGGGCCTGTAGTAATATAAGACGTGCCGCCCTGTAAATTAAAAACTAAGTTTGAATCCGTACAAACAGGGGAGTTATTGCTTACGCTAAAATTGGCTGGTATACCATCAACCAAAACCTTGATGGTATTTGAGGTAGAACCACAATACGGGTAACCGATGTTGGATACAGGGGCAGCCCTTAACCTGAAAAAAAAGGTATCGGGCATTGATAAACCAGGCGTTGTATAATTATAATTTGTCGCCCCGGTAATATCAGTCCAGGTAAGTCCGCTGTCAATGCTTTGCTCCCATTGCAGTGCTACATTGTGGTAACCGGAAGAATCTATGTTCCCATTAATTGTTATGGACTTATCATTCTGGAAACACACGCTGGTTTGAATATAACTGCCCGACAGGCCAGGAAAATTTATATTAACAGAGGGGCCAAGCGAAAGTAGTTTAATATCGTCAACAGCAAAAGCATATCCGCAATTGCCATAACCTGTGGCGCTGTCAATTATCTTAACTACATAGCTATTAATGCCTGGTGGCATGCTAAAATCAAAACCATATACGGTACTTCCATAAGCTGATGGGAGAAATGACCCCCCATAATGAAT
This sequence comes from Bacteroidota bacterium, assembly GCA_013286305.1. Classification (GTDB taxonomy): domain Bacteria; phylum Bacteroidota; class Bacteroidia; order Chitinophagales; family Chitinophagaceae; genus JABDFW01. Next base: position 755 of record JABDFW010000092.1, on the reverse strand, counting down.
GCGCCCGGTATAATATGAATTTAAAACTTGCCCTGCTGTAGTCTCAACCCTAAAAACAAAACCCGGCCATCGTGCGGTTCCATTGGAGCAATAATTCGACAGGTCAATATTCATAATGGCTGCAGAAAACTCGTACATGGTATTATTGCACGTGGTTTGTTTTACAGTGTCGGAAAACAAGATCTTGTTATAAGGCGTGGTGGTATCATTTACCAGCATCATATATCCATTATTGTCTGTATAAGTGTGGTCAGATGTTACTGGCTGCCATGTGTTATTAAAACATCCTGAGATATTAGTTCTTCTTGCTATGGTATAGTGCCCTTCGGGCGGGCACAAATTATTGCTGTACAAAAAACTTGTTTTGTCAGACGGTAAAGATGGCCCGATCAAAATTGAATCGTTGCTTGCGGCGCCAAATGAAATATTAATGATAGCATTCACCGGCTTGCCAATTATTGCAGACTGCAATTGCGCATTAATTGGCAGGTAATGTAAAACGGCCACAAATAAAAGCAAGCAATATTTTATCAATTTTAATGGCATATAAACTACATCTCCAAAATTACGGTATATCAGGTAGCCGGGGGAGTAATGGATGTTTGTAAAAGAAGACAAGCAAATATACTGCTTAAGCGGGGGAACGGGTTAAACCAAACAGGGCCGGCTGAGATGAACAAAAATTTAAAAAAGGAAAATATTTATTTTCTTAATCGTATTCATCATACCTCAGAAAAAACAACTGCCAACATTAT
>JABDFW010000091.1 GCA_013286305.1 Bacteroidota bacterium | reverse complement strand
TCCATAAAGTTTTATACCCTTCCGGGGCGGTTAGAGATTTAATAAAAAGATTATAATAAAATGCTGTAAATTTTGTTTGAGGAAAGAAATAAATACCATCTAAATTTACATCTAAAGTAGATAAAACTATACTACAGTGTACAAAAAAATTAAAATAAAAAAACTGCCCTGGCTATACTTGTCGTTTTTTATTTTGATTGCCAGCTGCTGGACATTTTATATGTTCAACACCCATAGTTTTCATCTATTTTTAAAACATGGTTACGCTCTTTTAACAATGATAATTGGTTCGTTCATTGCAGGGTCAAGCCCTGAGGGCAGCGCTGCGGTTGCTTACCCGGTATTTACCCTGTTTCTTAAAATACCGCCACCGGTTGCACGTAATTTTGCATTTGCCATACAAAGCATCGGCATGACATCGGCTACACTGCTTATTTTAAACCTAAAAATTAAAGTGGAATGGAACTATATTAAGTATGTCACTTTTGGCGGCATTTTCGGATTGGTTTTCGGCACTTATTATATTGTACCCCTTATTTCGCCGCCCGTGGCGAAACTCTTCTTTGTATCGCTGTGGTTAAGCTTTGGCCTGGTACTCTGGAATGAGAATCGCAAACAGAAACGGGTATTTTTTGATGCCATACAGCAGTTTGGAAGATCGGACATGGCACGCCTTTTATTTTTAGGGCTTATTGGCGGTATGATATCTTCTATTTTTGGTACAGGCATCAACATTTTTTCATTTTGTTTTATGACCATCTATTACCGTATTAACGAAAAGGTAGCTGTGCCGTCATCTGTAATTATCATGACCATAGAAACATTACTGGGCTTTTTTATACACGCTGGTGTTGTAAAAGACTTTCAACCATTAGCCTTTGAAATGTGGCTGGTGTGTGTGCCTTTTGTGGCCGTATTTGCGCCCCTTGGCGCGTATGTAATCAGCAAAGTGCCACGCAAAACAGGAGCAACATTTTTATCCATCATATTAATAATACAATTTTTTGGGGCAATGTGGGCTGTTAAGCCAAATGGATGGCAATTAATTATGTGCTTAACGGTGCTGGCTGCAGGGCTTGGGCTTTTTGCTTATGTATCAAAAATGCAAAGATCACGGCATCTTCCGGCAACTTGATTTTTAGCCTTGGCAAGAATTTTCAAACCTTTTATTTCTTCTCTAAAAATATCTCTGCCATCATACAGCGCACGCTTCCGCCGCCGATGGTTTCTATAGTTGTGATATCAACAGGCAATAAATTACTGTGAATGTTTAAAATATCTTTTTGTTCTTTAGTAAGAGATTTTATGGCCTGCTTGCTAAGAATAGTAAACTTTTTCCCTTTACTGTTTTGCACCTGTAACATATTGCCGGCATAAGCGCGTACCTGTGCAAACGTTATGGGAATGACCTCGTGGCCCGTTGCAATAAGCAGTTGTGAAACTGCTATCCGTTCTGTTTCATCTTTGATTGACTCAAGGCATATCACCGCATAGGTTTCGCCTATGCTCATTATAACATTTGTGTGATATACTTCAACCCCATCTTCATCTTTTGAAGAAAAGGCAATAGCCCTAAAACCATGGGCATACGCAAATTTCTCAAGCACCACTTTGTTTGTTCGCGGAGATATACAGGCATATATAAGCTTGTGCTCGTGATCAATGATCATGCTGCCTGTTCCTTCAAGAAATAAGCTTTCTGCTTCGTACTCACTCCAGTCTTCCGCATCCCTGGTTTTAAACTGTTGCGTTATTGTTTTCAGCAGATCATCCCTTTTCTCAATGCGCCTGTTGGGTGCAAACATCGGGAACACAGCCAGCGTGCCATCCTGCAAAGTGCAAAACCAATTATTGGGGAATATCGCGTCGGGCTTTAACGGTTTAGCGCTATCCTGTACAACGATAACTTCGATATTTTTTTTACGAAGCGTATCCGTAAATGCATCAAATTCCTCAACCGCTTTTTTTTGTACTTGTTTCTGCGATAAAGAAGTAGCTGATTGAAATACATTGTTAGCGGCTGTTTCGGCATTAAAACCAAAAGCGGCCGGGCGTATCATTAATATAGTGGAAGCAACCTGGCTCATACAATTAAATTTTTTCTCTTAACAATGGCATGCTCATGCAATGTGCACCACCTCTCGCCCTTGATAATTCGGCGGATGGCAGCAAGATTAATGTATTACTAACATCAGCGGGTGTTAATTCTTTATTATCAAACTTTTTAAATAATTCCGCGGCATGTATTATCAAATACCCCTTTGCTTCAAACCCTTTAAAAGTTTCTTCATTCCTGTCATAACCAACAACAACACCATCTTTTAATGCTAACAGGTTACAGGCGTCTGTCCACTGTTCACGTTCATCATAGGGAAAAACATTGTTGCCGCTGTAAATTATCTTTACTTCGTCATCAGGCACGTCATAGTCTTCTGTGCTTATGTTTCGCAATAAACTTTCTAACCCCTTAATGGTGTAGCTAATATCCTGCCTGTAATTCTTACTCGGTTCATACATTTCTTTAAAAGGTTTATAGAAACGCAATATTTCTACCCCTTCATAATCAGCCGCAACCTGTTTGTCGAGCAGGTCAATATAATAAGAATACTGCTGCTTGTTTTTTTCTTCCATCACCCGCTCCGACATTTTTCCAAACAGCACCCAGGTATCTTTTTTTACGTGTGTAAATACGGTATCAATATGCATAATTGCACGCAGCCTCGGTATTTTTACAACGCTTATTTTTTCAATACCCGTTTTATTGTTGCGGAATATAGCGTGTACTATTTCGTCAATAGCGCTGGGCGTTGTGCGCTCGCTGCAACCGATCAATAAATGGTTTGAGGCTATCATCATTACATCGCCGCCTTCTACAGAGGTTTTATAATACCTCTGTTCCTTTTCATCCAGCAAAAAAAAATCGCTTGATTCTGATATTTCAATAACCTTTTCCTGGCTGTCTTTAAAGATGTGATAGTAAGAAATAAATTTCATCAACAGCGATTCGCGCTCTCTTGCCGCGGTTGCTGCATTGCTTAATAAAATATGATCATTTATAACAATGCCTATATCTCTTGTGAAAATAAAATTTGGCACCGGTGCAAATATGAACTCACTACTTTTTTTATCGGGCGATTTCAATACGCCGGTTATAAGCACCTGTGCAAGCTCTGAAGCATCCTGTATCGCTTCCAGTTTGCGTTCTGTTGCAAAGCTGCACCCTTCCCAGGCGCATACGGCTGAAATTATTCTTTGGCGAATGTCGTTATGTTGTAATATAGCGTAAAGCAATTGCTGCGTATCAAGTACCTTATCACTGTTAAAATAATCCGTATGCCCGGGCTTAAAGCAATCAGCTTGTTTTCTACCTGTTTGCTTTTTTTCAAAATCTTTTATGTAGTTTATTTTATCGGGGTCGAGAAAATACAATAACAGCTTTATGTACTCATTATATTCCCGGCGCATTTGAGAGATGTGTACTGTATCATCATAAAGCCATTCCTTAAATTTGCTTGGTACTACTTTGCCTATACCGCCATCAGGGCTATGGATCAATAATCGTTTAAGTGTTCCTATTTCTGAAGTTACCCGGATGGAATTATCTGTCATCATACATTAATAGTGATATGCAAAGCAACAAAACTTCGGGCATATCAGCTAAAAAGCGGTTGATCCGGTGATTGGTAAGAGAATAGTTGATTGGTAAGAGAGTAGTTGATCGGTAAGAAGAAATGAATATCGAACAAGGAACAAGGAATCTTGAATTTTGAAGGGAACAAAGAACATAAAACACAGAACATAGAACACAAATATCGAACAAGGAACAAGGAATCCTGAATGTTGAAGGGAACAAAGAACATAAAACACAGAACATAGAAACAACAGAACCCAAACCCCAAAACATCTTATACAGTCTTGCTGTTTTTCTTGCGGCCCTTTTTAATACGGGTGCCCTCTGAATAACCGGTTTTATGATGTGAGGAAGGCGATGCTATTTGTACAGCATATTGGTTAATAACAGAATGTCTTGCATAAGCTGAAATTCCGGTTAGTACCTGTTTGGCGATAAGCTGTATCTTACTGCTGTCAGTAAGCATTTTCAGGTCATTGGGGTTTGTTATAAAACCGCATTCGATTAATATAGAAGGAAGATAGTTATCTGCCAGCACAAAAATATTTTCTGACCGCTGCTGCAGTCTCGGGCTTACTTTAAAGTCTGCGCCAAGGTTCTGGGCAACAGCAGAGCCCAATGAACGGCTTTGGTTAAAATCAGGGTTTTTATTAGAAACATATACCTGCATGCCCGAAACATAACTGTAACCCTTAAGTTCATTTACGTGAATGGAAACATAAGCGTCAGCGTTTTGTTGTAATGCAAAAGCCACCCTGTGCAGGGGGTTCATAAAAGTATCCGTATGCCTGGTAAGAAGAATTTTTAAACCATATTGCGGCCCAAAGGCTTCAACCTGCTTTGCAATGGCAAGGGTAATATCCTTTTCTTTTATATTGCCTTTGCGGGCGCCTTCGTCTCTCCCACCGTGCCCTGCGTCAACAATTACGGTGAATATTTTATTAGGTTTATGTACTGGAGCGGCCGCCTCTTTATTTTTATTGAGAAAAAAAACAGATGTTACTGCTATTGCAAGTAAAGTGCACAGTGCAAGGGAAAGAAAAAATATATTTTTAACTATCTTGTTCCTTGAGTTCAGCGGGTTCATACTTGCGAAAATAAGCTTTTCCTTTAATCTTGACTTAAACATACCAAAAATCTGCACCAAAATTACGTATTCTTTTTTTTCGATTAACGTTAAGGTGGTTTCCCAATTTATTTTTCAGCACATTTTAACTTTAGGGTTACTTTTGATAAGAATTTTTTAATATGCAGGAAACAGTTGTATCAGTACGAAACGCCAATATATATCAGGGGGGCAATCTTATTTTGCAGGATGTTAACTTTAGTGTAAGCAAGGGTGAATTTGTTTACCTGGTAGGGAAAACAGGAGCTGGTAAAAGCAGTCTGCTAAAAACTCTATATGGAGAACTGACCCTTAAAGAAGGAAATGCCACTGTTGCGGGATATGACCTTAGGCAATTAGACTGGAAGAAAGTGCCTTACCTGCGCAGGACATTAGGCGTTATATTCCAGGATTTTCAACTGCTGACCGACAGGAATGTACACGAGAATTTGAAATTTGTGCTAAGGGCTACAGGCTGGAAGGATGAGAAGCTAATGGAAGAAAAAATAAATGATGTGCTTGATAAAGTAGGGATTAGAAGCAAAGGGTTTAAAATGCCGTACGAAATGAGTGGCGGGGAGCAACAGCGGGTGGATATTGCCAGGGCATTGTTAAACTCGCCAAAGCTTATTCTTGCTGATGAACCAACCGGCAATCTTGACCCGGAGACAAGTGATGAGATTATGCAATTGCTTTTCCAGATATGTAAAGATTATGGCACTTCTATTATTATGGCGACACACGATTTTATTGTTATAAATCGTTACCCGTCGCGAATGCTTACCACCGAAAGAAACAGGGTATTTGACAGTGCGGAGACCGAGGCAAATTAGGCTATTATAAAGATCAAGTTATACGTTTGCCGGACAATAAAATGCCCAAAATATTCAACACACAATATTCAATATTCAACGGAAGAACACTCGCTGCATTTACACTTGAGTATTGAGCCCGCCCGAACGGTGCGGGCGAGTGTTGAAAATTGGGTATTGAGTGTTTCATTAACTGAAATCATTGTATTGCCCTTTCACTAAGCTTTTGGCACGGAATGTAATGCAATACGGTTGCCCTCAGTATCCATAAAAACAGCCATGTGGCCATATTCCGGGGATATTTCTGTTTTAGGAACCACGATCTTGCCGCCCGCTGCTTCTACCTTATCCAAAATATTTTGAACATCGGGGTTGCCGTTCAGGTACACCAGCGGCCCGTCTGTAGCCGATGGCTTATAAAATTCTGTATTGTGGGTAAGTGCGCCACCAACGTTCATTGGGCTTTCTGTAGGGAACATCCGCATTTTAATTTGCGGCATATCCATGGGCATCATGGCAATATCAAAAATGGCCTCGTAAAATTTTTGGGCTCGGTTAATATCTTCAGTGGGTATCTCAAACCAGCTGATAGCGTTTGTAAAAACCATAAGTATATGTTTTGATTGATAGTAAATTTAATTGTTTTATTTATAAGCTTCCTGCCATCTACACTTTAATTTATTATCGCCACAAACCTATAATACCACCCATCAGGGTTAATGCTACAAGGCTGTAGCCGCCGTTAATAAATATAAGCCTCCAGCTTTTTAATTCAAACAAGCTGTGAGGGCAATGGCGCTAAACGTCCAGATGCCGGCTAAAAAGCCCGCGGCTAAACCCCACGAAAGGCCTGTTTTGGGGTCGTTTAAAAACATCCCAAGGTTGGCGCTCATTAACAGGGAAAAAATAAGCGTAAACCCAAATATTTTGCCTTTATTACCCTTTTTGATATCTTCTTCAATAAGGTTATTGTCCTTCATCCAGGCATTGCCAAATAAGCCTGGTGAGTACCAGATGCCGCCCACAACAAAGGCAGATATTCCTGCAACCAAAACAGCAAGCCAGTTAATTGTGTTGATATTCATAAATTGATGGTTTTGTTTTGCAAACTAATTGTAAACTTGCTGTTGCAATTGTGTTTGTGAACAAAGATAGAAACCATGCCGATGAAGCCTGCAATATTTACGACGAAACTGTTGCGCCCTAAAGAAAAGATAAACGATGTGGGCTTCAGGGTTATACTCATTCCTTTTTTTGGCATTGCGATACCCATCATAACCAAAATGATCAACTACGGCCGGTTTACAGGCTGGCAATTAAAATTCAGCTTTCTATACACCATTCTTATAGCGTTCCTTATTTGGGAAGGTAACCGGTTTTTGTTATTTACCCTGCGCGCTTATTTTAACTGGCTGAATGAACCAGTTAAAAAAATACTGGTACTTATTTTTATTATCCCGTTTTATACTGTACCGTTAAGCATTTTAATGCTGGCCGGGTGGTATAAGCTTTTTATGAAAGGGGTGCTGAACCGCAATGTGATATTTGATACAACGCTGTTAATACTTATCTGCGTTTTATTTATTGTGCATGTATACGAAACGGTTTTTCTTGTAAGGCAAACTGCCAGTGACCAGGTAAAGAAAGAACAACTGGAACGCTCAAAAGCACAGGCGGAGCTGGAGGCATTAAAAAATCAGATAGACCCACACTTTATTTTTAATTCGCTAAATACCCTATCCCATTTAATTGAGGAACACCCTGTAAAGGCAAAACAGTTTAACGATAGCCTTGCCGATGTATACCGTTATATTTTATTTAATAAAGGCAGGGAACTCGTTATGCTGAGGGAAGAAGTGATGTTTTTATATGACTATTTTTCGCTTTTAAAGATACGTTTTGACGCTGCCCTTCAACTGGATGTTTTAATAACAAGCGAATTGATGAGTGCTTATTTAATACCGCCTATATCTTTACAGGCATTGATCGAGAATGCCATAAAACACAACGAATTCTCCGGGGAAGCGCCGATGATCATCAGTATTGAAATGAGAGACAGTATATTGTATATTCGTAATAGGGTAGAGAAAAAAACTTTGCGTAAAGCATCATCTAAGACCGGGTTGCAAAACTTAGCAGAAAGGTATAAATTAACAACAGGTAAAGAAATTACGGTTGAAGACCATAACAACATATTTACTGTTGGACTGCCCGTTTTAAAAATTATATAAGCCGGTATGAAAGTTATTATTATAGAGGATGAAAAACCTTCAGCAGAAAAATTGCAAAAAGCATTGGCAAAAGCAAGTGCATCCGTACAGATATTGGCTGTATTAAGCAGTGTAAGTGACGCCTCAGCGTGGCTGCAGCAGAATCCCCACCCCGACCTGGTATTCATGGATATTGAACTTACGGATGGTTTATCATTCAAAATTTTTGACAAGGTAAAAATTACCAGCCCCATAATTTTTGTTACTGCTTACGATGAATATTGGCAGGAAGCTTTTGAACACAATAGCATTGATTACCTGTTAAAGCCGGTTAAGCAGGAAAAGCTGCAGGCCGCCTTGCAGAAGTACCATTTGCTGCAGCAGCATTTTGCAGCCAACCTCCGGCAACTGCTGCAATGGCAGCAACAACCTGTGGATAAGTATAAAAAACGTTTTTTAGTAAAAAGGGGCATTGAATATATTGCTGTTAAAACTGAGGATATAGCCTATTGTTATGCCACGCACAAATTAATCTGCATGGTTGATGTTCAAAATCAAAAATATATATTAGACAGGTCGCTGACTGATGTGGAAAAAGAATTAAATCCCGGCAATTTTTTTCGTATAAACAGGAAATATGTAGTGAGTATAAATGCCGTAAAGAAGATGAAGGTTTTTGGTAAAGGGAAATTACAGATAGAACTATTGCCGGCGGTAGAGGAAGAAATAATAATAAGTAATGAAAATGTGGCCGCCTTTAAGGACTGGATAAATGGCTGAGTTGACAGCTATAGTTGACAATCAGCCGCTCCAGGTCCGACGGCCTCCGGTTGGCCTGAAAACCCAAGTGACTAACACATAGCAGTAACAGATGTAAATACGCTTCATCATTTTAAGTTAGGTGGAGGTGGCCAGCTTTGACATAACTGGTCCCGCAATTCGCATCCATTCGTGTACTTGTCCGTGCTAATCCGTGTTCACAAAAAATCCCGCCTTTATAGGGCGGGACCGCAGTTGGTATCGGCTGTTTAAAAGGATATTTAATGATCAAACCGTTTATCAATCTCTTTTTTCAACAATTCAAATATCTCATCTACTGTACCCTCGCCCTTTATTTTTACAACTTTATCAAATTCCCTGTAATAGTCGGCCACAGGCGAAGTTTTTCTATTGTATTCCGCTATTCTTTCCCTTATAATATTTTCGTTTGTATCATCACTTCTGCCACTGGTAAGCCCGCGGTTCATAAGGCGGTTTACCAGTTCTTCTTCGCTCACATCAAGCGCCAGAACAACGCCTATCTCTGTATTTTTAAGTTTTAGCAATTTATCAAGCGCTTCGGCCTGGGCGCGGGTACGTGGAAACCCGTCAAACAAAAATCCTTTTGCACCGGGGTTAGCATCTAAGGCAGAGCTTATCATACCTATTACCACTTCATCAGGCACTAATAATCCCTTATCAATTAAAGTTTTGGCTTCAAGCCCAAGAGGGGTTTTATTACTTATTTCACCACGCAAAAGATCGCCGGTACTTAAATGTTTGAGTCCGTAGGCCGAGATCAGTTTTTCACTTTGGGTACCTTTGCCGCTGCCGGGGGGACCGAACAAAATAATATTAAACATACTGCTTGCTAACCTTGTGTTTTGCAAATATAGGGGTTGCACTTTAAAATTCCTTTAACAAATAAAGGCCGTTTTTAGAAACCGTTCATGTAAGGCCTAATGCCATTAAACGTATATACATTTGGTATATGTTGGTAAAGGAATAAATTAATAGCTGGTGTAAAACTTAAACAATCAAACAACATTCTTCCTGCAATTATGTTATTTGTATATTCCTTAAACACAGCACACAAACTAACAATATGAACGAAGTAAACAAAAAAAACAACCCCGTTTATTCACGTGACGATACGGGCAAGGTTGTACTGGATGATAAAGAATGGAAGAACATACTTGCGCCGGAAGTATATAGGGTAGCGCGGCAAAAAGGAACTGAAAGCCCATGGACGAGCAAGTACGAAAGTTCAAATGAAATAGGCACATACTATTGCGCCGTGTGCGGGAACCCGCTTTTTAAAAGCGATACAAAATTTGAAAGCGGTTGCGGCTGGCCCAGTTTTTATGAGCCAATTAGCAAAAGCTCTATTATTTACACCCCTGATAATACACATGGGATGCAGAGGACGGAAGTAATGTGCGGCAGGTGCAAATCGCACCTGGGGCATGTGTTTAACGACGGCCCTCAGCCAACCGGCTTGCGTTATTGTATTAACGGCGTTGTGCTTGATTTTGAGAAAGCAAAGCAGGCGGAAGAAAAATATAACAGTGAACAAATATCCTGATAAGTGGTTTTTGGATTATGTGAGGTTGATAAAGGGCCCTACTTAGGCGGGGCTCTTTTATTATATAGCCTTAAAGAGGCAATTTGGTTGTTATTTTTGGATGAAAAGTGATTGAGCGGGATAAAGTTTACATTGAAACTTGGTATATGTTTTAAAATTCAGGTTATTTGCACCGCGAACACCTCTTCTCACTTTCAACACACTTTAAATGCTTCCAAAATATAAGAGAATATTATTAAAACTGTCGGGAGAAGCCCTTCTTGGCAAAAATACCTCGGATCCCTTTGACCCGCAGATCATTGAGCAATATGCAAATGATATTAAAGCGGTTACAGATTTGGGTGTGCAGGTTGCCATAGTAATCGGCGGGGGCAATATTTACAGGGGGATGAATGAGGCAGACAGCGGTATTGAAAGGGCGCATGGTGACTATATGGGCATGCTGGCAACCGTGATAAATGGCATGGCCATGCAGGCCATGCTTGAAAAAGTTGGCGTTTATACCCGTTTGCAAAGTGCCATAAAAATGGAGCAGGTTGCAGAACCCTATATACGCAGAAAAGCGATGCGCCACCTTGAAAAAGGCCGTGTAGTAATATTCGGGGCTGGCACCGGTAACCCGTATTTTACTACGGATACTGCCGGCTCATTGAGGGCTATTGAAATGAAAGCAGATGTTATTTTAAAAGGAACAAGAGTAGATGGTATTTACACCGCCGACCCTGAAAAAGACCCTACGGCTACTAAATTTGACACTATAAGCTTTCATGAATGTATTTCGCGTAACCTTAAGGTGATGGATATGACGGCTTTTACCCTTTGTATGGAAAACAAACTGCCTATTATAGTTTTTGATATGAACAAACCGGGTAACCTTATTGATGTGGTTGAAGGTAAATCTGTTGGCACCCTGGTAAGCTAAAGAGTGATGTTTACAGCGGCATTCATTTTCCTGCGCAAATCACCTAAGGCTTAAACTGTTGAACTTCTTCCTTCCCTGTGGCAACATTTATTCCTTTAAGCTCAATATAAAGAATATTGGGGGAGAAGAAAGATCCGCCATTGATGTGAATGTAAATTCTTTCAAGAATTGACTGTCTGTTATTGATGCTGCAGTAAATATGATAATTGCCTTTAACATCCTTCATCAAATACAACATATATTTTTTATACGAAGCAACATGTACTTCATAACTGCCATTGCCAATTGGCCTGCTGGTTATGCCAAAAGCAAATTTTCTTTGTATAAAGGATAGTTCTTCGCGCTGGCCTTTTTCAGCATAGCGTATCCAGAACGGGTGTATCGGGTTATCGTTATCCAGTTGTTTATTACGAAAATTCAGTTCATAAACAACCGTATTTATGTTGGGGTCGCGTTGTAAATAAAGCACCTGGTTAGCAAACCTGGGCTCGGGAAATTCTTCTGTATGAAAACGGGCTTTAAATCTTAAGGGGGTTGCCCGTAAAGAAAAATTTATTGCAGTAAAAACGCTTAATAATAAGACGGCTGTACGTAAATATTTTAACTCTGCACTTAACATCAATATCCTTCATTTTACTTTGCCAGGCCTGCCAAACGCTGGTAAAAAGGCGTAGCGCTTTTTTCGTGTTTTGGCACATATTTGCCGGCTATTATTGGTATATAAATAACCCTTCGCCTGCTTTGTTCACCCGCTACAGTTGACTGTGCTACTCTGTGCCAAAGCCTTCCGTCATGTACTGTAAGGTCGCCTGCGGAAGGCAATATAGATACTTCTTTTACATCAAAATTATTATCAATAAAATACCGCTTCCGAAAAAGCAAATTATACAGGCTTTGTTTATGGGTACCCGGTATTATGCGAAGCCCTCCATTTTCGGGCTTAAGATTGCTTAAATGAATGCCCACGTTAAGCATGGGGCTTATTTTGTGCCCCAGAAAAATGTCACGCAGCCCGTCCGTGTGCCATCCCATTCTTGCAAATTTGCTTTCCGGCCCATATACATAATGGTTAAAAACCATGCCATCTTTTTCTTTATCGCCAATGCGCGCGCCTTCGCCAATTAAAGTAAGCAATACCTGCAACCGCGTATCTTCCTCCAGGAAACCAGAAAAAAATGGATGATGCTGGTTGATAAATGCAAAACGCTGCACTATCGTTTTACCGTCAAGATCTTTGCCATATTTGATGGGAACGCCATTTACCTTTTTTACATCGCCCTCTATCCATTTTTTCTCTACTTCCTGTGATGCTTTAATAAACAGCTCAACCGTTTCGGGTTTCAAAAAGTTCTTAAAATGTATAAACCCATTTTTGTTAAAAAAGCTGGTTTGCTCTGTTGTTAAAGCGTCTGACAATGTAAAAACAGGGTATGTATTTATCATGATTTAAGAAGGTTTTTTAAAAGGCTCTAAGTGAAATTATCAAAAAGAAATGAATTAACAGCAATAACAATATATTACATCCTGTTAAGAAAACGCCCGTTTTTCTAAATAATTGGTTAATGATGTTATAAAACCTGTTCGCCTGCCCGATATCAAAATATAACAAATATTTGTCCCTTCTTATTCAACGTAGTTTTCTCATTAAAATTTCCTTTTCAACGCCTGCTTATACATATTTATGTCCATTTTACAGAAACAGGCAGTAAACGAAGGATATTATAAAATGTTACAACTAAAACGTAAAGTAAACCAACTATCTTCATTTATCAGCTTCCTATAGCCCCCAGGTATGCCGCTAATTTGTTTATAGTTTCTGCTGTAAGGTTTATTTGTTCCTGGGCCTCTTTCCAATTACGCTGTTCAA
>JABDFW010000090.1 GCA_013286305.1 Bacteroidota bacterium | reverse complement strand
CCGCTAAGTACATAATCAATAATAGCGCCATCAGGCGGGTTTTGCCCAGCCGGCTCTTCCTGTGGTACAGGCGTGTCGGTGTTCATATTCCAACGAACCCTGTACGCATCTTCCGGTTTGTACAATATGGTATTATCACCAGTGGTATGCTGGCGCAAAGGGGTTATATCGTCTAATATCCAAAAACTCCTGCCATGGGTTGCAACAACAAGGTCATTGTCTTTAATTACCAGGTCGCGTATGGAAGTAGCCGGCATGTTCATCCTAAGGCTTTGCCAGTTTTCTCCATCATCAAAAGAAACATATACTGCTCTTTCAGAACCTGCAAATAAAAGGCCTTTGCGGTATGGGTCTTCTCTTACAACATTTATCGGATCGTTGGGCAAACCTGTTACAATTTCCCTCCATGATGCGCCCCCATCAGTAGTTTTGTAAATATGCGGGTGCATATCATCCAGGCGTATGCGGTTTACCGCTGCGTAAGCTGTATTAACATCAAAATGTGAAGCATCCATCAGGGAAACTTTACTCCATGACGTTATTGCAGCAGGTGTAACATTTTTCCACGTTTTACCGCCGTCGCGTGTTACCTGTATCAATCCATCATCAGTACCGGCCCAAATCGTATTGATGTCTTTCGGCGACGGTGCAACAGTATAAATAACGCCTCTGCGCGGCATTGTTTTCATATCATCTTTTGTATAAATGCCTACGTTGGCAGGGATATCCCATGTTTCTCTTGTCAGGTCGGGGCTGATAACATCCCAGGAATGGCCGCCATTTTGTGTTTTGAACAATACGTTGCCCGCGAAATACAGTGTCTTTGGGTCAATAGGAGAAAATAGTATCGGCGCCGTTCTTACAAAACGGTATTTGCCGCCGCGGATGGCAGCGGGGGCTATATTTTGTACCTGCCCGGTGCGTTTATCATATTTGGTTATTTTGCCGCCATAAATAATATTGGGGTCTAATGGATCCGCAGCAACATAACCATATTCTTCCGCTCCAACAGGATGGTATTCGCGGAAAGTAATTTCGCCGTCGTTGCCGCGCGACGCAATACCGATGGAACCGCTTTCCTGCTGGCCGCCATACACGTTGTAAGGGAAAGCATTATCAGTGCTTACATGATAAAACTGGGCAGTGGGCTGGTTTAGCCAGGACGAAAATGTTTCGCCGCCATTTACAGTAATAATAGCCCCCTGGTCGCAGGCGATAAGTAATATATCGGTGTTGTTTGGGTTAATCCAGATGCGGTGATAATCATCCCCGCCCGGTGCACCGCGATAAGCATTCCAGGTGTTTCCCCCGTCTGTTGACTTCCAAACCACCACATCAGCGGTATAAACAATATCAGCGTTTTTAGGATCAACCTTTACTTCCGCAAAATCATCACCCCGTCCCCAAAACCTTTCATCATTGTTTAATTTAACCCACGATTCGCCACCATCATCGCTGCGGTAAATGCCTCCATATAGGCCTGCATCTACTGTTGCATACAAACGGCTTGTATTTGATGGCGCAATGCAAAAACCAATGCGTCCCAATCCCTGTTGAGTGGTAGGTAATCCTTTGGTTAATTGCTTCCATGTATTCCCTCCGTCGGTTGATTTGAATAAGCCGCTCTGCGTTCCGTCCCAGGCGCCGTTTTCCCACGGCCCCTGCCTGCCAGCCCAAAGATCTGCGTAAATAATATCGGGATTTTTAGGGTCAATTGCAACCTGTACAGCACCGGTATTCTCATCCTTATACAAAACCTGTTTCCATGTTTTGCCGCCGTCTGTTGTGCGGTAAACACCACGTTCTGTGTTGGGGCCATAAGGATGGCCTAACACTGCAGCGAACACACGATTCTCATTTGTAGGATCAATAGCGAGGCCGCCAATTTGCTGCCCATCCTCAAGGCCAAGATGAGCCCATGTTTTACCGGCATCAACAGATTTGTAAATACCATCTCCCACAGATAGATCGGGGCGCTGTATGCCCTCGCCGCTGGCAACATACACTACATCAGGGTTTGAAGGTGCAACAGCAACATCGCCAATGGAGCCGGTTGGCTGATCATCAAAAATGGGTTTCCATGTTCTGCCGTAATCATTTGTCTTCCAAACACCACCATTATTCACGCCTGTATAAAACACATTGGGTTGCTGGGGCACACCCACCGCACCTACTGTTCTTCCACCGCGATGCGGCCCTATCATACGCCATTGCATGGTGTTAAAATAGTTGGTGCTGCCGGTTTGGGCATAACCAATTAAGTTATACAATAAACAACTTAAGATGATAACAGGCCTGATTTTTTGGGAGAGATGTTGCATATTAGTGATGATTGATTAAATGGAATTTATTTATAAAACAGCCGTAAAGTGAGGGTTAAAGTTAATAGGAAATATGGTTACAGGCTTTCCTTTTTTTGTCAGCTCAAACACAAAAAAGCCGCCGCGACTCTTGATTCGCGACGGCTTCTATTGCTTCATTAAAATAAAATATCCAGTTAAAGGCTACTTGCTAAAATCAAGCGGCACCAGCAGCTTAAGGCTTATATTCCTTCCCATATTAAACACACCAACCCTGCCTGTTGTATAGTTTACGGGATAATATTTAAAACGGCTCATATAATCCATGTAAGCAGTGTTAAATAAGTTGGTGCAAGTAATATAAAGGCTGCACACCGTATGCCCTTTAGCAATAATATCACCGCCCGCTCCCGCATTAAACAAAGTGTATCCTGCAGTTGCAGATGTGCTTGCTGCATATTCATAAGGCGTTAATGCAGTGTTTAGACCGTTATAAATAGCATATTGGCGATAGATGTCTTTTTGCTCAAAGCAGCTAAGCATGCCCACTTTTATATAGGCATTCTTTAGCATTTTGCCAGGCGTACTAATATTAAACCTAATATCTGCCGTTACCCTTGTGGGGGGAACAAAAGGCAAATACTTAACGGAGTCAGGTGCATTAGCTAAACTGCCATATACCATGCTTAAAGAAGAGTTGAATTCTATCCATGGTGAATTTGAAGGATGAAGGTTGAATGATAGTTCGCTGCCATGCAGGCTTGCTTTGCCCTGCGTATATTTATAAACAGGCGCAGCGCCTAACCCTGCAGCATTGAGAGAATTATTAATTGAATCACCACCGAATACACTTTGCAAACCCTGTGCATAAATAAAATCTTGTATGCTGTTATTGAACAAATTAATTTCGAGGCCAACATCTTTTGAATTTATACCAAATGTCAGGTCTTCTTCCACACTGCTTTCGGGTTTAAGTGTGGGGTCTCCAATTTCATAAACAACCGTACCATCGTGCACGCCATTAGCTGCGCATTCCGCTACATTAGGCGCGCGCCAGCCTCCTGCAATATTGGCTTTGACATATATATTTGTTGAGAGATCGTATGTACCGCCAAAACTAAATGATATGCCGCTGAAATTAGAAGTAAAGGCCCGGAACTCATGAAATGAGCCGGGAGTATTTGGAGGTTCAGGAGCCTGCGTTGCAGAATCCACCCAATGATCTTTACCATTAAAAATTCTTGTATCGTAACGGATGCCCCCGCTTAAATTAAGCTTCCCTATTTTTTGATTTGCAATTGCAAAAGCACCTGCCTGAAAAAAATTATAGTCGGGGATGAGCAACAGGGTGCCTAAACTTTGAGATGATTGATATACCCCGTTAGCGCCGCCCGATATATTAAAGCCGCCAATTTGGGGCGAGATATAACGTACATCGTATGTTGCAGCATTTGAAGAATAATATATATTGGGTGTGTTTGGCATCGTGGGGTCATTGGTTTCCTGCCGCTGATTTTTTTGCCAGGAGAATATGGCCTTAATGCGCCCATCGCCCACGGCGACACTATTATCCCATACAACTTTCGTATGGCGTATCCTTTGATTAATTACGAAAGGTGTGTAGGAAGTTTGTTCCTGGTGGGTAGGCATTTCATAGCTTGGCGCACCGCCGTTAAGGTCGGGGTAAGCTACCTGCCGCATCATAACACCGGTCGCAGAATCTCTTGTTCCGTCAACAATGCCCGTAGCCATATCAAAATAGCTTGCATGTAACTGCGTATATCCCCATTTGCGATGGATGCCAATTGTTCCGTCAACATTAAAATTGCTGAATTGAGAATTTAAAACATAGCCGTCAAAAGGGTCACGGTACGCATGCGCCATAGTATTATCTATCCTGGCACTCCATGCAATGCCGTTGTTTGTACCTGCAACATGCATCATATTATTTATCAAGCCGTTATTGGTTTGATAATTCAATAAAACATCTGCCTTTAATTGTCCTTCAGGTAATGGTTGCTCAGGAATAAGGTTAACCACTCCTGCAATGGCATCGGAGCCGTAAGCGAGAGAGGCCGGCCCCTTTAAAATTTCGTACCTGTTTACAGCATCAGGGTCTGCTTCAATGCCAAACTCATCAAACCATGCCTGGTCAACCTGCTCAACACCATCATTAATGGTAAGCACGCGGTTATAACCTAAACCGCGTATTACAGGTTTTGAAATACTTTGCCCGTCTGTAATAGCTGAAACACCGGGCACCTTTGATATTGCATCAATTACATTCACAGAGGAATTTTCAAGCAGGTCTTTATAGTTCATTACGCTAACAGAAACGGGGCTTTTTTGCTTGTCTGTAGCAGAAGATACCCCCGTAACAACCACATCGCGTAATTGGTTGGTTGAAAAGATCAAAGAGTAGTTCCTTTTTATAACGCCTTTAATAGTTACTGCCTCAGTCTGTGTTGCATAACCAATAAGCGTAACCTCAACCAGGTAATTGCCGGCAGGGATATTTTTTAAAATGTAAACGCCTCCGGCATTTGTAACAGTACTGGTTTTTAAATCGGGAATATAAACTGTTACGCCGGGTAATTGTGCATTTGTTTTTGCATCTTTAATGCTACCGGTCAATACATTTTGAGCCACTGCCTGGGTGCAACAGAATAATAATAACAGGGTATATACTTGTGCATATATACACTTCATACAATATGTTTAAATGATTAACCGAGATAATGGCCGCCATTTTGTAAGTAACGGCGGGATCATCCTAAGCTGGATCTTCTGAGAATTATATTTGATAGGTAGCCTTGGGAGGGGGAGTGATAATTTCAGCAGTTATGAAATACGTAGAATACTGCATTTCATTATTGCCGGTATTATTGCTATTAAGAAAGAAATAAGATGGCAACGAATGGCATATATAGGGTTGCGGAATAACCTTCACTATGTTTTTTATAACGTTTATGGCACACCCCCCCGGAGAAGCCGGTGAAATATCATCACTGATGTAAGCATTCATTTTCTCAACAATGTTTTGCTCTTCTTTATCAGGCAGCATATAAATATAAACGGTATCATGTATAACCTGCCTTTTTACTACATCATACAGGTTCTTTTTATACCATATATCATCTTCTGTTAAAAATTCCTTCTTTATTTTAGCTGAAGGTATTTTAATAAGTGTTATTGATTGGTCGTAGCTCTTATTGCTGATACTGGCTTTCACCTCCTCTTCCCTGTGCCATATACACAGGTTACAGTACAGGCAATAAAAAAAGCTGTTAAGTAATAAAAGAAAAAGCAGAATAGCAGATATCAATCTCACTCAGTTGTTTTTATGCTCTTTAATCAAAATAAATGGCGTTAGCTGCATTGTTTCAATAAAGCTAACTAATTTTCTGCAAGATAAGATATTACTATGGCCTTAATTCCGGCAATAGCTCTACCGGTTTATTTATTGGAAGAGATATTTGTTTGCCATTATATATGCCAAAAAGAACAATTTGATTTTCATTGCCAGGTTTTTTGGGTATGGCGGTAATTGCCTGTTGTTCGTTAAGCTGAAGCTGCCACAACCGGTTGCCCCTTTTTGCCTTTATAGTTACAAGCCCGCTGTCGCTTTTTTCCTTACCAATTATTATTGAATTATCGTTTACTTCAACCGCGGTAACACTAAAAGCTTTTCCATTTATTACAGTAGTATTCCAAACAGGTATAACGCCGGCTTTTGTTTCAATATAAACAATGATAACTGTATCTATTCCGCGGCGCAAAGGTTTGCCATTGTGGCCAACAGGAATATTTCCAGGGAAAATTTGCTTTGTATAAACATAAGTATTTTGAATATTGTACATGGATTGAGCACAACCCGGCAAAGCGTTTATGGCAAATATAATGGCGCAAACCGCGCCAACAGTTTTTATATTTTTAAAAATATTTTTCAAAGTGTTACAATCAATTAATAATTTTTGATCTTTTGCATTTGAATGGCAATAAAAAAGAATGCCCCACAAAAGTGGGGCATTCTTCGCTAATATCGGGTCAATGCTGTTAATTTTTTACAACCCGTATCGTATAAATTTTATTATTCCACAGCACAGAAACCATGTAAACACCGCTGCTTAAATTGCCAATATTTACCGGCAGTGTACTTTGAACATTTTGGGAAGAAGTATATACTTTTCTTCCTGCAATATCAAATACGTTTATATATGCATTTCCTGTCAAAGTGCCTTTGAATGCAAGACTGAACTGTGAATGGAAAGGATTTTGGGTTGCTGATATCGCATTAACATCCCCCGGGCCTTTTGAAACAGCAACAATATTGCTGTAAATACTGCTGCCATCTAAATCTATTTGTTTAATACGGTAGTACGTAATTTCAGCCGGAACATCATTGTCAATATATTGGTATCCCTGTTGAATGTTTGTTGTTCCACTGCCATTTACAAAACTCACCGTTGTAAATGCCTGGCCATCTGATGACCGTTCGATTTCAAAGCCTTTATTATTTATTTCTGTCGCCGTTTTCCAGGTTAACAAGGCATTTCCTTTAACCATGCTTGCTTTAAAGGAAAGAAGCGTAACAGGCAGAGATTGTCCTGTGGTATCGCCAATGCCAAAGCCCTGCAGGCTATCAATTGAAGCCAGGGTTGCAGAAAAAGCATAGTTGGAGGATGTGTAGGCAGCACTTGTTGTTGCTTTAACAAACACGCTTGATTTGTATGGGGTGGCAGGTGTTACATCGCGAACCTCATGATCTTTTACCTCTATAATTTTCAGGGCTGTTGCACTTCTGCCCGACCCGGCAGCCCATTTTGTTATCTCTGCATTTGAATAATATAATGTAAGCGTATAATTTAACCCTGAAGCAGCAGGGCTGGATGATATGATCTTTATGGTTTTGCTTGCAAGGTAATTGCCCGTATCATTATTATTGAATTTTACATTTGCACTATCGCCGGCCCTGTCTACCGCCACTTTTATGCAACCAAGCGATACAGAACTGTTATTTTTAATAGAGGCGATTACGCGGGCTGCAGGCGTGCCATCATAAAAATAAACCGTGCGTTTAGGCCCAACAAACTGCGACGCAGTTGTTAAAGTATCAACAGTTGTTTGTACAGGCAGGGTTGTTGACTGGGCATTGTTGATAAAGATGGTATATGAATTAAAATCAGGGAATGGCGTAATAATTGCATTTGTGGAACCCGCATTAACAAGTGACAAACTTATATGAAGCGAATCGCTTGCCAGGGCTTCGGCCGTATTGTATATCCTTACCTTTATAGTTTGTTTACCGGAGGTAGAAAATACCAGGTTTGCTGTAGTAAGCAATTGGTAATCTATGCCACTAATGAGTGAGGCGGAAGACGCACTTATTTGCACAGTAGCCGAAGCGGATGGATTAGACGAAAGCTGAACGGGGATTGATATATCCTTATAAGACCTGCAATCTGTAGTTGAACCTGTTATTGTAGTCCTGGTAATTGTTGTATCAGATTTTACATAGGAGATCACGGGTTTTGTTAAACTGGTGCTCGTAAATAATCCCCGCCCGTGGGTAGCAGCAAATAAAGTGCCATCAGATTTGCGGTAATCTACCCAGTCTGTGCTTACGCGGGCAAGGCCGGTGTTGCTTTCACCCCAAACAGTAGAAGCCCCTTTAATGCTGTCTGTACTCCAAACCCCAAGATCAGTACCTATTACCGCAGATGAGTTTGAGTAAGGTTTAAAACAAATAGAACGAACAGGCATATCCGGTAAATTTCCGGTAATGCTTGCCCAGGTACTTCCCCCATTTTTTGTTTCCCAAATACTTTTTCCCTTTAATCCAAAATTGCTGAAGCAAACAACCAGGTGGTTATCATTCCCCGGTTCAACAGCAATGCATGAAAAATAATAACCGCCTAAAGGCAATGCTGAATGGTCAATCCTTTTAACAACGGGTGTTTTTAAATTTGCACTGTCAACCATGAATAACTCGCCGTTATCCAGCCCGAAAAATACTCTTCTGCGTTTATTGGGCGATACCCTCAGGGCCTGGATTTGCCCCCCGTTAAATGCAGTTACGCTGTAAATATGCGTGGAATCTTTGGTGCCAACATTTAAAATAACATGATACGCATCAGCATTATCTGAACCGTATAAAGTTTTATCCCTGCTGTCGTAATCAGTCGGGTTAATGAATAAACCATTATTGCCGCCGTTAATGGTTACACTTTTTTTGCTTACAAAACCATTTGTGGAAATGTAATAAGAGCTATATACATAAGCTGCAATCTGGGTTTGGGGAAGATCATCGTCAATATGTACATAAGCGCCGTCGCCACCTGTAAAATTAAACCCGGGGTTCATGCCTGCTTTTGTAAACTGTATGTTTCCATTATCCTGTGCCCCTGCTATCATATAATTGTTGTTGGGTACAGGTGATACAGCCGCATGATAAAACTGGGTAACGTTATAGCTGCTGTCTATTTGAGTGATAGTTGGCGTTGTGTTTTGCCCGGTTTTAGAAATAAAAAGGCCGCCATCGTTACCAAAATATATAAGGCTGGATTTTGTTGGATAATAAACAATGGCATGATGATCGGCATGAACATATTGAAACCCGCCTCCGCCGTACCACTGTGATATGGTTGTCCATGTATGGCCGCCATCCTTTGAAGCGGTCAGGTCAAGGCCGCCAACAATTATGCGGTCGGCGGTTTTTGGGTCAACCCCAATTGTAAGTGCATACCATGCCTGGTCGCCCGCAAAATTGCTTCCCCCATAAATCGTAGGGTTGGTAACAGCGTACCACACCTTTCCTGAGCTATCCGACCTGTAAACTCCTTTGCATGAATAGGTGCTTGCATCCTGTATCAACGCATAAACCCGCATGGAATCAGAAGGTGCGCAGGCAAGCGCAATTCTTTGATAGCCCGATGTTGGCAAACCCTTGGTAAGCTTTGTCCATGTACTGCCATTATTGGTGGATTTATAAATGCCCCCCTGCTCAAAAATACCTAAGGATGCGTATAAGGAGCCGTCAGCCCCGCGTTCAATATCAGTGGCGCTGTTTACTGTGGCGCCATTAACGGAGGTACCCAACACTTTTTTCCAGGTCTGGCCCCCGTCTTTTGACAACTGCACGCCGGCATTGCCCGTACAGGCAAATAAATATTCAGTGTCCTTAGCGGTATAATCCAGTACTTTCTGAATAAAACTAAAAGTATTACTTGTAAGGGTATCTTCAGTTGAACTTAACTGGTTCCATGTTTTGCCGCTATCAGCGCTTTTCCATATCCCGTCGCCTGTAACCGCATCAATATTGTACCATCCTTCCCCGGTGCCAAAATATATCAGGCCGGGTTTTGTTGCATTCTGGGTAATGGATGATATGGCGAGATTATGGAACAGGTCATTTACTGGCTTCCACAGCGGGTTGCCGGTAGTATTCAGGGCATTTGTGGTTTTCCACAAACCGCCGGCAACACTGCCGGCCCAAACGGTATTGCCTGTTGTATCATTAAGGTCGGGTAAAATTGCCCTTGTCCGGCCCCCTATATTGTTCGGCCCTCTTTCAACCCAGGTTAACCCGGTTATAGGGCCCTGGTTACCGCCCGGACTGTTTCCGGGAGCAATGTTTTTTAAGTCGTCTGCGTACCTCGCGGCTGCAAGTAACCTGTGTTTTGGAACTGTATTAGTAGTAAGGTCTCTTGTTTTCTGAAATTCAAGCTTAAATGCACCCTCTACCAAAGCTTTTTTGTTCATGCCCCCCTTTTCATCAGGATCTTCAAATTTATCTTTATCTGCATCTTCTTTATTATTATAAACCGTTTTATCAGTGGCTTTAGCAGCATTTTCTTTTGGGGTAACACTGCCTTTAGCGTAAGCTTTACTGTTTTTGCTTATATCGCCATTCTCCTTTTTGGCAATGGGGTTAGCCCGCTGCAGTTGCATGTTCTTATGGGATACAAGGAAATAGCAAGCAGTAGCAACGGTTATTGACAGTATGGAAAAAACCAATAACTTTAATTTTGTAAAGTTTCTCATACAATTAGGTTTTATGAAGTTGGAGAAGCAATATACAGAATCTTTTATTTGTAAAAGGTATGAAAAAATAAAAATACTTATTTAATTAATGATAGTAACTATGTAGTAAATACGTAGTAGAGCTAAATTTGGAAAAAAATGAAACCAGCATTTTTGTGTGTCTTTGTGAGTGCTTTAATATTTTGTTTTGCTTCTTTTGGCCAGGAACACCCAACACTCGCTATAGGTTCATCTGCGCCCGATTTTAGCCTGCCGGGCGTTGATGGAAAAACATACTCGCTAAATTCTTTTAAAAATGCAAAACTGCTCGTAATTGTTTTTATGTGTAATCATTGCCCTACTTCGCAGGCTTATGAAGAAAGAGTAATTAAGCTTACGGATGATTATAAAAGTAAAGGAGTGGCTGTTGTTGCTATTAATCCCAATAACCCCGGTTCATTGCGTTATGATGAGCTTGGATGGAGTGATGTAGGCGACTCATTTGAGGAGATGAAAGTGCGCGCCGCTGACAAGCACTTTAATTTTCCATACTTATATGATGGCGAAACTGAAATTGCTTCAGAAAAATATGGCCCTGTTTCAACACCGCATGTTTTTATTTTTGACCAGGATAGAAAGTTGCGTTATAACGGCCGTGTTGATGATATGGAAAACCCGCATAAACCGCCCCGTGTTTCCGATACCCGCATAGCCATTGAAGCATTGCTGAATAATAAACCCGTACCTGTTGAAACAACAAAAGTTTTTGGATGTTCAGTTAAATGGTTAGAAAAAAATGACTGGTTGCAAAAAGCTGCCGCCCGTTGGGCAAAAGAGCCTGTTTCAGTATCTATGATTGATACTGCCGGCGTTAAAGGGCTATTAAAGAACACTTCGGATAAATTAAGGCTCATCAATATTTGGGCAACCTGGTGCGGGTCATGCACTAACGAATTCCCGGGATTTGTAACACTCAGCAGGGTATATACAGAAAGAGATTTTGAGTTTATAAGTATCAGTGCGGATGAAGTGGAGAACAAAGACAAAGTGCTTAAATTTCTTCAAAATAAACAAGCCTCAAACACAAATTATTTATTCAGCGGTGATGATAAATATAAATTGATTGACGCAGTTGACCCTAATTGGCAGGGCGCATTGCCATACACCATTTTGATAGAGCCGGGTGGTAAAATAGTGTATGCCAAACAGGGCGCTGTGGATACAGAAGAACTGCGCAAGATAATTTTTAATGATCCGTTTATAGGAAGGCTGTATAATTAACACCTTTATAAAATTGTTGCATTGCGAATGTTCATTCTCCGGGGCGTAATTATAATAAAATAAACTATCATACTCATCACCGCTGCGAAAAAGCACCATACGGAAACAAGATAAATGTCATAGAAAATTTCAGCTATAACCAATGACAATACTAATGCCACGCCAAGCAGCCACATCCTCTTGGTACTTGATATAAAACAGGGTATTAAAGTTACTATCCCATAAAACACATCAGTAACGGTAATGAATATTTGGGGGTAATGAGCATTATATTGAATATGATGTTCATTTATAACGGCTTCTATTGGATAAGCTATCATGCAATATATTTCACTTGCACTAAGCAGCACAGCCATTACAAGAATAACATACAGTATTTTCTTTCTCAATTTATTTTCCTCAGGTATTACGACAGAAAAAGGTATCCATACCGGCCAAACCACATGTGCAAATACCATAAAGAAGTGTGATGCAGTAACTTGCCACTGCGAATATTCCGGGTGCGTAAGGCATAACCATACAAAGCCTTCAGATACCTGCTGCAATGCAAAAACGATGGGTATAAATGCCAATGGCAGTTGAGATGGCCTCTGTGCTTTTTTTATGGCAATAACACCTATTGCAGAAAGAACAATTGCTGCGCCAAAGCTTGCCGTTGCTGAAAAACACATGTTTCGCCTTTTTTTTAATGCCAAATAAACATCAACTATACCATAATTATCCATATAATAAAAATAAAAGATTGTAAGGCGTAAATAACATGCTTTAAATTTTGTACTGCGCAGAATTTGAGTTGATTTTTATTGCCTGTATGTTTGCCCGGTTACATTTGTTGCCTATATTTATTTTTTAATTATAAACAAGGTCGCATATAAGATCAACGATATAAATAAATTGCCATGCCAAAAAACAAATTCCTGCTTCCTTTTATACTTGTAACCACGCTGTTCTTTTTATGGGCGTTAACATCAAACCTTTTACCTACCCTTATACCACATTTAAAAAAAGCCTGCCAGTTAGACGACCTGCAGTCTTCCTTTATTGACTGGGCATATTGGGTTGGATATTTTATAATGGCAATACCTGCTGCATATATAATACGTAAGTACAGCTATAAAACAGGTATTATATGCGGGCTTGTAATTGCTGCAACAGGTGCAATATGTTTTTATCCGGCAGCAGAAGCCAGGCAATTTGGATTATTTTTAGGAGCATTGTTTTTAATAGCCAGCGGGATGGCTTTTTTGGAAACTGCAGCTAACCCTTATGTAACTATTTTGGGTAACCC
>JABDFW010000089.1 GCA_013286305.1 Bacteroidota bacterium | reverse complement strand
CGTCTCGCTGGAAAGTATCGCTCCTGCTCAGCAATAGTACCCGGTTCCGCTGGTCAATCCGGAAAACCCTTCACCACAAATTTTGGGCTTTCAGTAAAGTCTCCAATATTCTTTCTATATTCATTCATAAAAACAGATGCGTTTACTATTCTGCCTGCTGGTATTTATCGCTACCGGTACATTCGCACAACGGCCGTCCTATGGCGGTAAGTTAAAGCCTGAACAGGCTAATATGGATATTCAGCATTATACTATTGCCCTTACGGTAGATATACCAGGCAAAGCGATAAGCGGTTATACTGAAATAGAGTTGATAGTTAAACAGCCAACCAATGTTTTGCTGTTTGACCTGATGGATTCATTGCAGGTGCAAAAAGTATGGGTTAATAATAAGAACGTTTCTTTTACCCACGATAAAAACCTGCTGCATGTAACATCTGATGCGCAATTCCCCTCCGGCAATACCATTGTAAAAGTGCAGTATGCGGGCCATCCTATGATTGCAATACGGCCACCATGGGATGATGGATTTACATTTACGCAGGATTCTTTGGGGCACCCGTGGGTTGCTATTACTGCAGAAGGCACAGGTGGCAAAATATATTTTCCCTGCAAAGACCATCCTTCTGATGAGCCTGATAAAGGTGTTGATATGATCATCACGGTGCCCGAAGGGCTTGTAGTTGCCGGTCCGGGTATGCTGTTACAAACCACTACCCATAATCATTTAAGCACTTATCACTGGCAAACAAAATACACCATCAACAACTACAGTATCATTTTCAATATCGGCGATTATACCGTAGTTAGCCGAACATATACCACCATTAATGGCAATAAGGTGCCCATGCAGTTTTACGTATTGAAATACGATGCACCCAAAGCCGCGCACCATCTTGAGCTTTTGGAAAAAATGGCACATGTAAAAGAAAAATATTTTGGCGAGTATCCCTGGGCGAAAGAAAAGATCGGGCTTGTTGAAACACCACACCTCGGCATGGAGCACCAAACAATGAATGCCTACGGCAACAAATTTCGTTATGCAACAGTTGCGGGGCAGGATTTTGACTGGCTGATGAACCACGAATTCGGCCATGAATGGTGGGGCAATAAAGTAACCGCAAAAGACTGGGCTGATTACTGGATACATGAAGGCATTGGCAGCTTTGGCGATGCATTATATACCCGTGATGTTGATGGGGAAGAAGCTTACGAAAAGATATTTCAAAACAATGTTTCGCGCATTAAAAATGATAAGCCTGTAGTGCTGGGAAAAGATATAGAGGAGGAAGAGGCCTACCATGGTGATATTTATGTTAAGGGATCGTTCTTTATGCATACCTTAAGATATGTACTCGGTGATGATGTGTTTTTCCCCACGGTTAAAAAATTGTGTACCGATAGCATGTACACTTATAACAATCTTATAGGTACAGAAGATGTGCAATTGTTATTTAGTAAGGCCTCAGGTATTGATCTTTCCTCTTTATTCCACATGTATCTCTATACAACGGATAAATTAGATATACATGTTCAGCAAACAGCATTAACAAAATACTTAGTCAAACTTGATAATATTGATATGCCGCTGCCAATTGATATTACCACCAATACAGGCACAGTAAGACAAATGATAGACAAAAAAGGCATCACAATAACAAGCACCACCATGCCGCTAATTGATGCAAAAACATTTTATTTTAAGAGGGTGGTGTATGAGTAAATACCGCGTCATAGCGAGGCTTCTCCGATGGTTTGTGCATGGGTAAAAGCCGTGGCTATCTTTTAGCACTACAGCCTGTTTGAGCAGATAGCCACAGCTTTTTTTGCTCTGTGCACAATGCTGCAAAAAAGCTTCGCTATGACGACAATGTAGTAGTGAAGCTCACTGAATAAACTCAGTACTATGGATTTCAAAAAGCAAGCCGCGCAAGCTGCAGCATCTCTTGTAAAAGATAACTCCATCATTGGTTTAGGCGCAGGCAGCACCATGGCCCACATGGTGTATTTTTTAAAAGAGATGGGAGATAATGGGCTTAGTATCAAGCTGCTGACTTCTTCATTTTCAACAAGGCAATTATTACTGCAAAACGGCTTTGCCTTATTGAATACTGCAGATGTTGCCGCAATAGATATTTATTTTGATGGCTGCGACCAGTTTGATATAAACTTAAATGCATTAAAAAGCGGGGGCGGTATTCATACCCAGGAAAAATTGCTCGCAACCATGGCCAAAGAATTTGTGTTGGTGGGTGATGAAACAAAATATTCCGAACAATTAGAAACAAAGTTTCCTTTGGCGATTGAAGTGCTTCCACAAGCGGTAAGTTTTATTCCGCACAGGGTGCAGCAAATTTTTCCCGGAACAAAAACCGTTATGCGGTTGGGTGATAAAAAAGACGACGCTGTTATAACAGAGAACGGCAATTATCTTTTTGATATTTGGTTTACTAAATGGCCGCCACTTGCCGGGCTAAACAGCTTGCTTAAAAATATTACAGGCATAGTAGAAACCTCGTTATTTTATGGCATTGCCACCAAGGCTATCATTGCGGGTGAGGGCGGCGTGCGAACGATTTATCCGGGAAAAGTGAGTTTGCGATAAAAACACAGGAATAAGTTTAATTGCCAAGTGTTTTGCATTCTTGGGAAAGATAAAATTTGACTATTGGAGGCCTGAATAATTTTTTGCTTGAGCATCTAAAGGTTGCATGAAGAATAGCGTAGCAAAGCCCGACAGGCTGACATTATTGTAGAAAGGCCTTGAGTAAATGCAATAAACCCCAGCGGGGTGACATTTCAAGTACCCTTTTTGGCAAATGGATAATTTAAAAAAACGTTAATGATATGAATGTCTATAATTGATTATGTGCGAATATAAACTATGTCACCCCGTTGGGGTTTATGCATTGGTAGAAATTAGATTACTATAATAATGTCATCCCGTTGGGATTGAGGAAGTGCGAAGTTTAAATCTTTGTTTGTTATTCCGAACTATTTCAAGCTTACAAAACCTCCGCAACTCCCGCACCTACTTTACCTGGTTCCCTTACTGCAGGCGGGTGGCGGTGCCAAAACGATGCAAGTATCGAGCCGCTTATATTCATAATAGGCCCAAATATGGCGGGTGCCAAACCTAATGTTGCTGTTTTGCCAACCGCCTTTGCAAGGCCTGATGCCAGCCCGCTGTTTTGCATACCCACTTCAATTGCAATGGTACGTGCATCCCGTTCTCCTAAACGGAACAAACGCCCCATCCAATAACCAAATAAATATCCCGAAGTATTGTGTATGGCAGCGCAAACGATCAACGCAGGCCCAATGGTTAAAAGGCTGTTTCTTCCCGATGCAACAATTATCACAATAATAAAGGCAATCCCAAACATAGATGCCAGCGGCAATGCCTTATCAAGCCACTTTACTTTGCCTTTAAAAAAATGGTTGAAAATAAGCCCGGCAAAAAGTGGTATGATAACCATCTGCACAATATCCCACATCATTGCTATTGTATTTACCTGAATAAATTGGCCACCGAGCAACTTCATTAATAATGGCGATAACAACGGCGACAACAGGGTGGATACCGCCGTTAACGTAACAGATAATGCCAGGTTAGCTTTAGCCAGGTACGACATTACATTCGATGCCATGCCGCAAGGCATGCTGCCAACCAATACCACTCCTGCCGCAATTTCAGGCGGGAACTTAAATACCGAAGCCAGCGTAAAACCTGCCAATGGCATAAAAGTATAATGCCCCAAAAGCCCTATCATCACCGCCTTTGGCATTTTAAACACTCCGGCAAAATCTTTAAAACCTATCTCTGTGCCCATGCCAAACATGATGAGTTGCAGCAGCGGGGTAATAAGCGAAGCAAGTTTAAAACCGTTCCATTGTGTAAATAATTCAGGGTAAAACATTGCCGCTGTTGTGGCCGCAAAAATGATCACCGTGAATGAAGAGCCCTTTAACATTACATATCCCCTGAACCCAATGGCCAACATGATAAAAAAGGCAACCAGCATGGGGCCGGTAAGTGCTGAGGCGCCCATGATAATTGTTAGTATAGCTGCAATTAAACATATTGCGGCCAGGCTTAAAGCTATCTTGTAAATTTTCATACTTCTTGCAAAAGCAAACTTATCTCATAATTATAAACTGCATAAATAAATATCTTTACACAAATTGCTTCTATGAATAAAGTGTTTGCCAACGCGGATGAAGCCATTTATGACATAAAAGATGGTGATATTTTAATGCTTGGTGGTTTTGGTTTGTGCGGCATACCGGAGAACTGTATTGCCGCGCTTGTACGCAAAGGCGTAAAAGGGCTTACCTGTATAGCCAACAATGCCGGCGTTGATGGTTTTGGCCTTGGCCTGCTGCTTAAAACAAGACAAATAAAAAAAATGATGAGCAGTTATGTGGGCGAGAACGCGGAGTTCGAGCGGCAGTTACTCAGCGGCGAACTTGAGGTTGACCTAATTCCGCAGGGCACCCTCGCTACACGCATACAAATGGCAGGGATGGGCATACCGGCATTCTTTACTCCTGCAGGTTTTGGAACTGAAATTGCAGAAGGTAAAGAAACCAGGGAATTTGACGGGAAAATGTATTTGATGGAAAAAGCCCTGCATGCAAATTTTGCCATTGTAAAAGCATGGAAAGGCGATACTATGGGCAACCTGGTATTTAGGAAAACGATGCGCAATTTTTCAACCTCTATGGCGAAGGCGGGTGATATAACCATTGCCGAAGTTGAAGAACTGGTGCAACCCGGCGAACTCGACCCCGATAGCATACATGTGGCGGGAGTATATGTGCACCGCATTTTTCAGGGCGTTGCTTATGAAAAAAGGATTGAAAGAAGAACGGTGAGAATAGAGTAGGAGTTGACAGATGGTAGATGACCGTTGACAGAAAAAAGAGAAAAAAAATCATCTAAATATAATTAAATTCTCCTGTATCTACATAATAGCTCGTATGGTTAAAGTCATTTCATTTTTTTATCTTTTGCTATTTTTCAATTACGGTAAATCTCAAACAATAAATCATAAAATTGAAATTAGCAGCGTGAATAGATTTGTTTATTTTATTGACATAGGCAAAAAGGAAGTGGAGAGTGATGGAACTTATTCTTATGTTGGCGCGAATCAGCTTCAAATCAGCTCTAAAATAAATTTATCTCCGGATAAGCTACGAGATATCATCAAGAAAAGATTGGTTGACAACAAGCTTAATGATACGGCTTATATTGATTCTAACTTTTTATATCTTGATTATTTAAAACATAATGATACGAATACCTATAAAGTACTTAAACCGATTCAAGAGAAGACAGTCGCCGTAAGACTTAGCTCCCATATGGGAAAGGGCTATTATGATAAAGCTAATGACATAGAATTTTCCTATTCTATAACATTGGTAAAAGGGAAATGGATAAGCCTTACAATAGATAAGGAATTAGCATACGATATTTTAGGCAGAACGACTCTTTTCTTTAATGATAACGCAAAAAAGTATCATTTATTTATTTTGACAAAGCAAGAATATGCATATCCCTTAACTAACCTATAGCCTGCTTTTGCCGACTGTCTTGTCCGTACAAAAATGATGTCATTGGTGTATAAGTGTACGGATAAAAAGCAAAACAGATCAAGAGGGCGGCTTAATCACCTTCCCATCCTCTTCATCCTGCAAATCCACCCAAATCTCCGTCCAAACAATCTCCGTCCAAACAATCTCCGTCCTTATTGCTTTGTAAACGTCAAAACAATATTGCCCGTTTTTTCATTAAACTTAACCGGGTACTTTAATACCATGGACTTTTTACTGAGGCTGGTAATTTGGGCGATGTATAGCGTAAAACGATCAGTAAGAATTCCCTTGGGTGCGCTAAAACGGAAGAACTGTAAAAAATGGGTGTTTTTTTGCAACGCAACTACTTCCCAGTTTATTTTCCGTGCGCCTTTTAAACAAGTTCCATCAGTGGTATTAATAGTGTAAGCGCCGCCCCCACCATCGTAGAAAGACCATTTGCTGCCCGCAAGGCATTGCAGGGTGGCATCCTCAAATATAGGTGCTGTTATTTGGGTGCCTGCAAGGTCGCCTTCAATATCTGTTGAGGTTATCACCCAATCATCCTTTAATCTTACATTGGTGGCAACTGCATAAGGCGCAGAGCACGAATGGAACAGAACAGGTATAAGAAGTATAAATAATATGCGGTATGTAGTTTTCATTGCTTTAAGTTTCAGCTTTGGCAGAAATTAAAATGATGGATTATTTTTTTAGTATTTTAAATTCAACCCGCCGGTTAAGGTTACGGTCTGCAAGGTTTTTTTCAGGATATACCAAACGGCGTCTTGAACCAAAACCTGCCAACGATTGTACGCGCTCGCGGGCAATGCCATTCTTTACAAGATAATCAGCTATCGCCTGCGCCCTTGCATACGAAAGGTTGAAGAGGTGTGTATCAAAATCAAGCGCATCTGTCGCCAGCGAATCAGTGCAGCAAACATGGCCTTGTATCTCCAGTTCCAGCGTAGGCCGTGCTTTCATCACTCCAAGCACAGCATTCAAAGGCGATACCGAGCTTTTTACAAATACGTGCCTGCCTTCTTCAAAATAAATGGTATGCAGTACAAATGACTGGCCAATGCTCGCATGTTTTATGGCGGTTATTATTCTTTCTGTTAAGCCTCTGTCCACTTCGCCGGTTGGTATGTATTCTTTAATTTCTATTGGCCCTGTTGGCTTTGTTGTATCCAAAACAACAGGCTGCTGTATCTTAACTGTATCGGCAGGCGATGATGTAACCACGGGTGGGGCGGCTATTACTTTTTGCGTTACAACCGTATCCTGCTTTGGTGTTGGTGGGGCAATAAGTATAGGTTTAACAGTATCAACAGGCGGCGCGGGCGGTATAACGGTAGCAACAACCGGTTGTTTTTTTAGAGGAGATATTACATAGCAGGTAAGTATTACCACCCTGTTGTTTTGATGGGCTGTTTCTGTCGTACCCTGGTCAAGCAATTTACGTTTGCCAAAAGCATTGATATGTGTTTCGGTATTGCTGGAAAGGCCATTCGTTAACAGGTAATGCTGCACCGATTTAGCCCTGTTTAATGCCAAAACGTCGTTGTAAGCCACGCTGGCGCGTGAATCGGTGAAGGCCTCAATATTTATCCAGGTTATTTCTTTGTGGTGAGCAATAAAATCGTCAAGGGTTTGTTTTGCGTCGGGGGAAATATTGTATTTGTCAAGGGCAAAATAAACTTTTACCTTAATGGAATCAGCCTGTTGGGCATGCGAAACGGTAAGATTTATAAGAAGAAAAAACAATAATAGATAGCTGTATAGGTACCTGTTCATAAGGATCAGTGGTTTAAAATACGGATTAATATTTCTAAACAGGGCGAAAATTACAACATTCGGTTTTCAGATGGAATTAAAAAAGCATTTAAGATGCTTAATTAAGCCGTAAAAAGCGCTGCAGCTATGCCATCCGCGAAGAACTTGCCTTTAGGTGTAAGCACAAGGTGATCGTTTTTTAGTTCAAGTGTTCCGGCATCTAAGAATTTACGTGCATCTTTTTCAATTTGTTCTTTGTTTTTGGCACCCCAGGTTTGCCGAACATGGTATAGTGAAAGCCCTTCCATGGTGCGAAGGCTGGTCATAATGTACTCGTTCAATTGCTGGGTGGCCGTGAGGTATTCAATTTCAAAAGGAATGGTATTCTGCTCAATACTTTTTAAGTAGAGTGCATTGTTTGAAATATTCCATTGCCTGCTATTACCGTTATAAGAATGTGCCGACGGGCCCAGCCCCAGGTATTGCTTTCCCTGCCAGTAACTGCTGTTATGCCGGCTTCGCCGGCCGGGTTTTGCAAAGTTTGAAATTTCGTAATGTTCAAAACCCGCCGCTCCGGCCAACTGCATCAATATTTCGAAATGCCTGCTTTGTTTTTCAGAGTCAATATTGGGCATTTTGTGCTGTTCTATCATTTTATACAATACCGTCTTTGGTTCAACCGTTAATGCATAGCAGGAGAGATGGGGAATTTTGAGTGATATAGCTGTTTGTATATTATGCACCCAGCGCTCATCAGTAAGCGTAGGCGTGCCGTAAATAAGGTCAATGGTGATGTTATCAAACCCGGCCTCTTGTGCCAGCAGAATGCTTTGTAATGCCTGTTCAGCACTATGCGCCCTGTTCATCCATTGCAGATCTTCTTCAAAAAAAGATTGTATGCCTATACTTAGCCTGTTTATGCCTGCCATCTTCCATTCAGCCAGTTTTTCTGCTGTTATATCATCAGGGTTGGCTTCAAGGGTAATTTCGGCATTATCTTCAAGTGCAAATAATTCCCTTAATTTTTCAATCTGCAATCTTAAATCTGCAATCTTCAATAGAGAAGGCGTGCCCCCTCCAAAATAAATGGTACTAACTTTTTCGTTTATATAATCTTTGCGCAGCAAAGCTTCTGTACAAATTGCCTGCAACATGGCAGGAATATTATTTGAAGAAGTGGAAAAATGAAAATTACAGTAATGACAGGCCTTTTTGCAAAACGGGATATGAATATAAATACCGGCCATTGGGACAAAGGTAGAGATTGTTGCGTTGTTATTGTTTTTAGGAGTATTTCGATTTTTTTCAGTCTCTCGGAGGTGCGCTATCGGTTGCTTACATGAGAATAAAGAATGGGTTGACTCGTCCGTTC
The DNA here is from genome assembly GCA_013286305.1 of Bacteroidota bacterium. Classification (GTDB taxonomy): domain Bacteria; phylum Bacteroidota; class Bacteroidia; order Chitinophagales; family Chitinophagaceae; genus JABDFW01. Next base: position 4,778 of record JABDFW010000089.1, on the reverse strand, counting down.
TGAAAACGCACATCAAGTGTTCGTTTTTGATACATCTCGAATTTTAACATAGGCATAATAATTTTATTATCAGATAATTACATTGCTGGCATAGTTATTACGATTGAATTCGTATATGTTTTTAATTTTAATTTAGTTTTATTCACCAAATCATGATTAAGAATTACTTTAAGATCGCCTGGAGAAACCTGATCAAACAAAAAGGACTGTCGTTCATCAGTGTTTTTGGATTATCATTGGGCATTGCGTGTTTCAGCCTGTTTGCCTTATATGCCTGGAATGAATTTAATTTTGACAGTTTTCATCAAAACGCGAAAAATATTTACCGCGTGTACACCTGGACAGAAGCTACAAATGGCAGTGAAGCCAGTGGATCCATCCTAACCCCGATGCCATTAGGCCCCGCGATGAAACATGACCTGCCTGATGTTGAAAATGAGACACGTTACCTTCAAACCTATGAGGTTTACATTAATGTGGGTGACCGGGCTCAACGGGAAAACCTCGCGTTTGCAGACCCCTCGTTCTTTTCGGTATTCTCATTTAAACTTAAATATGGTAATGCTGCAACAGCGCTGGATGGTTTGCACAATATCGTACTGACAGAAGCAACAGCCAATAAGCTATTCGGTCAAACTGATGTTATCGGAAAAGCGTTCCAGGTGAAAGTGGGTGATCAGTTTGAACCGTTTACCGTATCCGCAGTGGCAGAAAATCCGCCGTCCAATTCTTCTTTCCAGTTTACGATGCTGGCGGGTTTTGACTATCTTAAAACCACATCTTTTGGCAAGATGAGCGCAACGAAGTGGGGTAGTCTTTTTCCTTATTTGACCTTCGTGCAGCTTAAACCCGGAAGCCGGTTACCGGATGACCCGCGATCTCTTGCCGGTTTCAGGAAAACATATTATCCGGATGAAGAAAAAGAAGCCAGGGCACAGGGCTGGCACGGCGCAGGGTCAAATCGTAGTTTCCGGCTGGAACCTTTGCAGGATATTCATACCGATACCTGGTTTCTGTACAATAAAATCCCACCTGTTAGTGCCAAAACCATCTGGATCCTCCTGGGCATTGCTGCAAGCGTGCTCCTGATCGCCTGTATTAATTTTACCATCCTGGCAATTGGGCGTTCGTCGGGCCGTGCCAAAGAAGTCGGTGTCCGAAAAGTAATCGGCGGCACCAAAAAAACCTTGGTCGTCCAGTTTTTAACTGAGGCTGTTTTGCTTACAATGCTTGCTACCCTGGCCGGAATGTTACTTGCAAAGCTGCTTTTGCCCTATTTCAACCAACTTTCGGGGCGCGAGCTTAGCTTTTCTTTCCCACAGATGCCCCAATTGTTATTATTCATCCTCGGTTTAATAGTAGCGGTCGGCCTGCTCGCCGGCATTTACCCATCGCTGGTACTATCCCATTTTAAGCCGGCCGAGGTATTAAAACGCAAGCTGAAGCTTGGAGGCGCTAACCTGTTTACCAGGTCATTAATGACATTGCAATTTGTGGTTTCCGCCGCGCTCGTAATTTCAACAGTGATCATCCTGCAGCAACTGCACTATATGCAATCAAAAGACCCGGGGTTTAATAAAGAAAATGTGCTGGTGGTGGAAGCATTGGATATTCCCGGCACGCAAAAAATATACCCTTTGCTCAGACATGACCTGGCTTCCTGCTCTCAGATTACGGGCATAGCCTGCGTGGACAATGGCCTGGGTGAAAATGAAGGCATTAGTTCCGGTGGCTTTACGTATAACAACAAACCGGTGAATCCTTATGAATATTTTGTGGATCACAACTACATTCCCGTCCTCGGAATGAAATTACTGGCCGGTCGGAATTTTGATCCGCAGGTCGCATCTGACACCGTAAGTTCTGTCATCATCAATGAAGCCATGAGGAATGCCATGGGCCTGCTACCCGGTAAAGCCATCGGCCAAAGACTGACCGGCTATTACGGCAAGGGTGAAGAACCGGTAATCATTGGCGTGGTCAAAGATTTCAATTACCTGGGTCTCCAGCAACAGGTGCAGCCGCAATTGTTTCACCAGTTTGCGCCGCACCAGCCTTACCATTTTTTTATTCGTATCCAGGCCGGTAGCCTGCCGGGTGCGCTCGCCGCCCTGCAAAAAGCGTGGAAAAATGTAGCGCCCGCGTACCCCCTGAAATACAATTTCCTGGACGAAGACCTGGACCGTTTTTACAGATCGGAGCAGCAACTTAGCGGCATCATCGGCTGGGCTGGCGGCATCTCGATTTTCTTGTCCTGCATGGGTTTGTTTGGTATCGCCGCATTGGTTGTTGTTAACCGCACCAAGGAGATCGGTATCCGTAAAATATTGGGCGCAAAAGTTTCAACGATCATCAGCTTACTTTCCAAAGAATTCTTCCGGCTGGTTACTCTTGCTTTTCTTCTTGCCGTGCCTGTAACCTGGTACCTGATGAACAAATGGTTACAGCTCTATGCCTACCGGATCAACGTCGAATGGTGGGTTTTCGCGCTGACAGGTTTGGCCATTAGTGCTATCGCGCTGTTTACAGTAAGTTCACAAGCGATCAAAGCAGCATTGGCCAACCCGGTAAAAAGTTTGAGAAATGAGTAAATTTAATACCCGTGGTTAGTAAAGGAACCTGAATCAAAACAGGAGGTATGTTGTTTAGTTGAAACACGAATTGGTGCGTTCATGGGCGAGATACGGAATGTATTGTTATCTCCGGATTAACAGCGTCTTTTTTTGTCTAAAATGGGTCACACCATCTTCGCCCATTAACCAAAGCATGTTAAGTGCATTAAAAAATGTAAATGGTCTCACCAGAAGGGTCAAAGCCCCATCGTTAGATATAGATCGACCGAATTTTCAAAATTTATGTTACCTATTTGTTACTTATTTGATTTATTTCGTTTAATGTCAGGCTTTTATTCAATTCCGCCCATACTTGAGCGTAACTTTTGTAAACTTGTTGGATAGAAAGATGGCAAAACTAATTCAATATGGGGCTTTTTTCATCATGATTGTTTTGATGTGCCTGTGTATTGAAGCTAGGGCGCAAAAGAATTACAAGCTGGTAGTGATACCTGTTGATAATGCCGGCGCTGTTAATGCCCTGAAATTGAAAACAGATTTTCCAACAATACCTGCCTGCCTGCAATATGTTCGGCAACTGCCAGGCATGCTGATGGCGGAGGGGTATATAAGCGCATCTATTGATTCCTTACACCAGGATTCATCTTCTGTTCAAATGCAATTGTTTTTGGGTGAGAAATATATTTGGAATGATGTTAGGGTTGATGAGAAAGATTGGTACCTGCTTAACCAGTTAGGCTTTAATAAAGCTACTTTTCATAATAAGCCATTTGATGGGGCTAAAGTATCGCAGCTATATAATTTGCTGCTCGACTATTTTGCCAATAATGGATACCCTTTTGCGAAAGCAGGGTTGGACAGCGTTGCATTAAACGGAGGAAGCATAAATGCGCATTTAAATATTGACAAAGGCTTCCTGTATCATATTGATACCATAAACATAGCCAGTTCGATAAGGCTTTCCCGCAATTTTATCTACCGTTATCTCGAAATAAAACCACATGATATTTACCAGCAAAGCAAACTGGATAAAATAAACCAAAGGATAACCGAATTGCCTTATGTGGAGCAACTGGAGCCCTGGAGTATAACTATGCTGAATACCGGCTCAGACGTAAACCTTTACCTGCAGCCCCGGAAAAGTAACCAGTTAAATGTATTGGTAGGGTTTTTGCCTGCCAATGCGGATCTTGGCGGCAAGCTTCTTTTAACCGGTGACGCAACGCTTGACTTGCGTAACCCTTTTGGTAATGGCGAAACTATTGCAGTTAACTGGCAGCAACTGCAGCCCTCTGCACCAAGATTAGACCTGCTTTTTCATAAAACAATATTTTAAGGTGGAATTTTTATTTACAGCAGCAAAGCTAATATCAGGCTATGCCGGTATCGGGCAAAATGCTGCAAACCCCTAAAACATCGCGCTGAAATGGTAAAACTTTGCGCCGTTTATGTACTGCTATGAACCATGAGCCATGAACCATGAACATTTTCTCAGAACACACTCACAAAACCAAGGTGTATTTTTAATTGCCTGAAATCAAAACCCAGGTCGTTACGTGCGCCTTCGGCAAATGAAATATTAAATACCCCTGTTTTTGTTTCAAATGCAAGCCCGATGCCCAACCCAAGATAGGTGTGCGAGTAATCCATTGACAAGCTTTGGTACTTCGCCCACCCCGCATCGGTAAATACAAAAAGATAGGAGTTTTGGCCAAGCAAGTAATGATATTCGGCCGTACCTATCGCAAATTGGTTTGTGTAAATACTCTCTTCGTCAAAACCGCGTAAAAGTTTATTACCACCAATCTGGAACAGGTCATTATCAAAATAATTTGCGGATTGGTACCATCCCGCATTTATCGCTGTTTTAAAGGTAGATTGTTTGCCTAAAGGAAAATAATGTGCCGCGGTTATACGCACCCTGAACTGGTAGCTGTTCTGTTTTATAGAATCATATAATTGCGCGTAATTAAAAGTTGTATCCTTTATCGCCAATATAGAACTATTCTCTTTTATTTTTTTATTCCCAAAACTAGTAATCAATTCCAGTTCATTGCCTGAACGGGGGTTAAACCGGTAATTTGTATTATTAAAGTCGTATTGCAGGGCAAGGCTTACAGAACTGCCGTCAATAATACTGGGTAATTGTTTGGTAAGTATAACAGCACCAGTGTCAATATTTAATACTTTGGTTGACTGCAATTG
>JABDFW010000088.1 GCA_013286305.1 Bacteroidota bacterium | reverse complement strand
AAGGTTTTAAACAAATAATAAATAATTATTAAATATTTGTATATACAAATTACATCTCAAAAAAATTTCTTCTTAATAACGATCTTATTATCCCTCTAACTCATCAGATAATTTATTCATGCCCGTAACGAGTTCAGCGCTCTCCTTTGTACCAAGAATGTTTTTGTACGATTCATAAAATTTTGCCAGGCATTCCTTTAACTTTGGTAATAATTCCTTTCCGGTTGGGGTAGCATAAACATTGGTTGCTTTTCCCTCAGCAATCCTTACCACAAGCTTTTTCTCCTCCAATTTTTCTATCAAACGGGTTATGGTACTTGGTTTAAGCTGCAATTCATTTGCCAGCATCCCCGGTTGTATGCCCGGCTCTTCAATCACGATCATCAGCAGGTAAGCATGGCTTGGTGAAAGATTCACAACGCCCCAGCTTTCACCGGCAAGCTTCTCAATCTTCCTTGCCAGCGCATTAGCCGAAAAATACATACACTTGCGATATCTGCTTTCTGACGCTTTCATAACTCTATCCCCAACAGGAGGATTTAAAAAAGTTTTGACAAAGGTAAAAACATTTTATTTGTATATACAAATAAATTTTACAATTTAATAAAAGCATCCAAAAAAGCCTTCATATAGGCTTTTTGTTTTGGAGCCTGTTCTTTTATATAACTATTAATAATTTCCTCAGATTGAACATATTGAGCCGGGATCAGTTCACTGCGCTCGTTTTCGGTCATACCGTTCAGCAGGTCTTCCTTTACTTCCATGTGAAACTGCAACCCCGCAACATGATTGCCATATACAAAACCCTGTTGCTCACAACCTGCAGACCTAAACAACTGTACAGTATCATTAGGTAAGGCAAAAGTATCGCCGTGCCAGTGAAACGTAATAAACTCATCGGGCAGCGCATTTGTTAGCGGATGTTCAGCAACCTTATTAACAGGCAACCAGCCAATTTCTTTAAGTGTATGCGAATATACTTCTTCACCAAGCACATTTGCAATAAACTGAGAGCCTAAGCAAACGCCCAGTACTTTTTTGTTTGCATCTATTGCGGATTTGACAAATGCTTTCTCCGCCTTCATCCAGCTATATTTATCTTCCTCATAAACACCCATGGGGCCTCCTAATATCACAAGAAAGTCAAATGTACCTGTTTGAGGAAATTCGGCATCTTCGAAAGTTTTTGTATAACTGGTTGTATAATTGTTTTCAACCGCCCAATCAAGGATTGAACCGGGATATTCAAATGCTACATGCTGAATGAAATGTATATGCATAAAATTGCTCCGTTACTTTTGCGTAGATTTACAAAGTTGACTAAGAATGGCAAACACAAATTTACATACAGAACAGGCGCAGTTAACACCTGCTGAAAAAGAGTTTGAAAATAAAATAAGGCCAAGGGAAATTATTGAATTCTCAGGGCAGAAACAACTTATTGATAACCTTGTTATTTTTATAAAAGCCGCTAAAATACGCGGCGAAGCATTGGACCATGTATTGTTTCACGGGCCACCAGGTTTGGGTAAAACCACCTTATCAAGAATAGTAGCGAATGAACTGGGCGTGAATATAAAGGAAACTTCAGGCCCTGTAATTGAAAAACCCGGCGACCTTGCAGGCCTGCTTACCAATCTTGAACCGAACGATGTTTTGTTTATTGATGAGATTCACCGCCTTAGCAATGTGGTGGAAGAATACCTGTATGCCGCCATGGAAGATTTCAGGATTGATATTATGATAGATTCGGGGCCAAATGCAAGAAGCGTGCAGATAAACCTTAACCCTTTTACACTAATAGGCGCCACTACAAGAAGCGGGTTGTTAACCGCGCCGTTGCTATCGCGTTTTGGCATAAAATCGAGGCTGGAATACTATAGCGCTGAAATATTAAAAAAGATCATAGAAAGAAGCGCATCCATTTTGCAAACATCTATTTCAACAGAGGCAGCCTCTGAGATTTCAAGAAGAAGCCGTGGCACACCACGCATAGCCAATGGGCTTTTACGGCGAGTGCGAGATTTTGCGCAGGTGTTAAATGACGGCATTATTGATATAGGGATAACCCAGCATGCCCTAAAGGCACTAAATGTTGATGAGCATGGATTGGATGAAATGGATAACCGTATTCTTACCACCATTATTGAAAAATTCAAAGGCGGCCCGGTAGGCATTAGCACCATCGCCACTGCTGTAGGCGAGGAAAGCGGAACAATAGAAGAAGTGTATGAGCCTTTTTTAATACAGGAAGGCTTTTTGCAACGTACACCCCGCGGCAGGGAAGCTACCCATAAAGCCTATGAGCATTTAAAGATTGCGATACGAAACCATGGCCAGCAGCCTAATTTATTTTCCTGAGGGGAATGATTGAACGCAGATTGGGGGGATTTTCAGGATTAGAGGGATAATATGAAAATAAAGTTTACTTCTCTTTTGCCAACTTATCAATTAGTTTGTAAGCATATTTTTTGCCGGTGATTAAACTTAACTTTTTTTGAGGTTTAGCTTTGACATCAACTTTAATTACAATGTATTTTTTCATTGCATATACTCTTTAAAATCTTCCATTGGAGCATCAAAATCGTCTGCCATTTTAATCACAAGGCCTTTCATGCTTCCAAACTGGCGTTGTTTTTTAGTAACAGGTTTTTCTTCAACTAAGTATTGCTGCAACAGATCATTAATTTTTAATAATTCCTGTTCAGGCAAATTATCAATTTTACGAAAAATATCCAGTTTAATGTCTGCGGTACTCATTCTTATTTCAAAGTTAGTATGTTAAATCAATCAGGAAGCAGGGTGTACATTAAAAAAGCCCCCGCACGCGAAGGCTTTAACTAAATTATATTGGGTCTTTACCTATGGCGCTACCAGCCTGAAGCCATTGCCATGTATATTCACTATTTCAATATTCTCATCATCTTTCAGGTATTTGCGAAGCTTCGCAATGTACACATCCATACTTCTCCCATTAAAATAAGTATCGCTGCCCCATATCTTTTTCAATGCCCTTTCGCGGGGTAATAGATCGTTCTTATGTTCTGCCAGCATTTTCAGCAACTCATTCTCCTTTGGAGAAAGCGTTTGCATTTTACCATCATGCCCAAGTTCACGAAGCTTGGGGTTAAAATGATATTTGCCAAGATCAAATTCAAGGTTTTCAGACTCCCGGTTCATCTCCTCGTTACGCTTAAGGATCGCTTTTATTTTCAGCAATAGTACCTCACTGTCAAAAGGTTTGGTAATATAATCGTCAGCGCCAAGTTTATAGCCCTGTATAATGTCCTCTTTCATTGTTTTGGCACTCAAAAAGAACAGGGGAACATCGGGGTCAATATCCCGAATTTCTTCCGCCAGGGTAAAGCCATCCATATTAGGCATCATCACATCCAGCAGGCAGATATCAAATTTCTCGCGCTGAAAGGCAGCCAGCCCCAAACGGCCGTCTCTTTCAAGGGTAACACTGTAATCGTTCAACTCTAAATAATTCTTTAAAACCATTCCAAGATTCGTATCATCTTCACATAACAAAACCTTGTATTTTTTCTCTTCCATAAATTCGGATTTAAATTTTAACAAATATGTAAATCATTTACCATGCCAATATTGGGCATAAAGTAATTTTTGTTAAAGGTATTGCTTGTTACATTCAACAGATCATTCTAAATCAAAATTGTTTACCAGTTCGGACTATTTTTGCATTTTAAAAACAAAATATGTTGTTAACGCCCGATAATAAACTTAAAAAACTGATAGTAATTGGCGACAGGGTGCTTATTAAACCCTTAAAACCCAATGAAAAAACCGCGAGCGGATTGTACCTGCCGCCCGGCATACAGGAAAAAGAGAAAGTTTACCAGGGGTATATTATAAAAGCCGGGCCGGGTTATGTTATACCTATGCCTGCTGAAGATGAAGCCTGGAAGGGCGAAGAAGAAAAGATAAAATATGTGCCCTTGCAGGCAAAGGAGGGCGACCTGGCCATATTTTTAGCAAGCGGCGCCACCGAGGTAATATATGAAGGTGACAAATATTTTATAGTGCCCCAGGGTGCAATATTAATGCTTGAAAGAGAAGAAGATATGTGACACAAGCGCTGTTTTAGCAATGCTTTAAGGAAACTATGGCATGATAATTTCCATCATACTTTTATAAGATAAGTATATGGCAATTAATATTGTTGAAGCTGTACAAAAGCAAATGGGGTATGAGCCTTTACAGAAAATAGACCCCAACACACAGGAGCCGCTTTCTACCGAGGTTTTTACAAGCCCCGTTTCCGCGCTTGCCCAAGCTGCTATACCTGCTGTTTTAGCCGCTATTTATGAAAACACAAAAGATAAACACTCAGCCGAAGAACTATTAAGTGTAAGAAGTTCCACAAACTACTTACCCATTTTGTTTAGCGATAACGAACCTAACGCAATTCAGGCCGTTGCAACCTATAGCAAATTAAACACCACCACAGCCGAACAGGCTATGCAGCAAATTGCTGTAGCCGCATTGCAGGTAATTCATTCCGAGCTAAAAGACCCAACTCCAAAGGCGTTAACCGATTTTATGAACAGCCAGCGCAGCAATATTTTGGAGTACCTGCCTGCCAGCCTGCAAATGGGCACTTTGCTGGATCATAATACGCTTGATGACCGTACCAATAAAATGGAGGGCCCGGTATCAGGCTTAATGCATACCATTGAAAAAATATTTTCTGACACCAAATAATAAGGACGCAAACCCTTATTTAAATCGCACCCCATGAAAGCACTTGGCATTATTTTAATAGTAGCTGGCATATTAATGATGGTCTTCCGCAGTATAAGTTTTACGCAGGAAAAGAAAGTTGTTGATGCCGGGCCTATACAGATTGAAAGGAAGGAAGACAAAACAATCGGGTGGCCTGTATATGCCGGTGGCATTGCCGTTGTAGCCGGAATCGTGATATTATTGGCAAGCCCAAAAAGGCCCTGATTACCAATTATTTTTTGGTAACCCTGCCTATACCATCAATCATAATTTTTCGCTCACTTTGCAAGTGTTCAAGCACTTGCCAAAATTTTTCTTTATCAACGTCTGTTAATTGCCGCAGTAATTCTTTTACCGGCATATTTTCCTTAATTATACCTGCCATTATTTTGTCGCGGATTGAACCAAATTCCTTTGCCGAAAGGCTTTTATTCTTTTGCGTTAAACAGTTATCGCAAATGCCGCAATCCTGTATATCAGCATCTCCAAAATAATTACCAAGGTATTTACTCCTGCAAAGGGATTGTGACTGCATGTAAACAAGCATCGCGTTAACCCTGGCTTCAAATTGTTGCTTTCTAAGCTGGTATGCCTTATTATCAATGTACAAAAATTCTGCGGGCGCACGGTTGAGCAGGAAATGTATTTGCGGTGTTTCCTTTTGCGGCAGGTAATCAATAATATGCAATGCCTTTAATTGCTGAAGACTATTTCTTACACTATCAATTGTAGTACGTGTGAGTTTTGCAATAAGCTTTTCATTGATGGAAACACGGTTATCATAAATACCTTCATAGGTGCGCAATAAGCATTTAATAACGGGCTCCAGCGCAGGATGGCTTTGCTCAAGATCATCCAGCAGCATTTTTGGAGCGATGAAATTTACCTGCGACGGTAAAAAAATATTCTCCGTAAAAGTAAGATGCCCTTCCTGCTCAAGCACCTTTAATACATTTATGGCCAATTGAATATCAATATTAAAATTACCGGCAAATTCACCTAAATCGAAATCATAATAATTCCCATCGCCAATGCCAACAGGTATCTGCAAAAAATCTGCAAGCGATTGATAGACCTTCTTTATGTTATAAACAGAAGGAAACCTAACATCTGCCAAACCATTCATCCAATCAACATCTTCGATGTGATAGATCAATACCGCATAAGCCTTTTTTCCATCCCTGCCTGCCCTGCCTGCTTCCTGGTAATAATTTTCCAAACAATCAGGTACATCATAGTGTATCACCGTTCTAACATCGGGCTTGTCAATGCCCATCCCAAAAGCGTTTGTACAAACCATTACACGGGTGCTGTTGTTTGTCCATGCATCCTGCCTGGCATTTCTCTCTTCCTGTAATAAACCGGCGTTATAAAAATCAGCAGGAATATTTTGAAGCGCCAGCAACTGCGAAACCTGCTTGGTTGTTTTTCTTGTGCGGCAATAAATAATGCTGCTGCCTTCTACATTTTTCAGCACCTCAATAAGTTTGTTGATCTTACTGTCTGCTTTAAAAAACGCTGAATGATAAATTAGCCCTTTCAAACGATTGCCTGAATACTTTGGGCGTTTTAAATTTAAGCTTGTCAAGAATATCTTTTTCTACGACAGGCGTAGCCGATGCTGTAACTGCAAGTACAGGCACGCCCGGTAATATCTCCCGCAAATTGGTAATGCGTAAATAGGATGGCCTGAAATCGTAGCCCCATTGGGAGATGCAATGCGCTTCATCCACGGCGATCATACTTATATTCATTTCTGAAAGAAAAGTATTAAAGGCTTCTGTTTGCAGGCGCTCAGGAGATAGGTATAAAAATTTAAACCTCCTGTCCACAGCGTCCTGCAGCGTATTATTCACTTCGTAATGCGTCATGCCGCTGTGTACTGCTGCTGCCTGTATGCCAAGCTTTTCCAGGTTAGCTACCTGGTCTTTCATTAAAGCAATTAATGGGCTTATCACTAAACATACGCCGTCTTTCATTAATGCTGGCACCTGGTAACAAACAGATTTACCGCCGCCGGTGGGGAGCAACGCCAATGTATCATTTCCATCCAATACAGATTGAATAATATCCTCCTGTGGTGGCCGGAAGGATGAGTGGAGCCAGTATTGCTGAAGAATGCTTAACGGTGACGGCATTAGCATGAAATCTACGAATTACGAATTGGTACGAATGTACGAATTGGCGGCTGCCAAGTTATCTATTAATTACGAATCGGGACGAATGTACGAATTGGAGGTTGCCAGTACAAACGGTGCACACTCTTTTTCTGCGATTACCGGTAGTAAAGACTTGCAAAAGATGATAACTAAGAGAAATATTTTACGCGCTTTATAAAAGCTCCAATGTTAGCAACCGCTGCTCTGCAAAAGGTACTTCAAACTGGCAGCCGGTATAATCTTTTTTGCAGTTGATCTTTATTTTTAAGTTTAGCTGGTTAAACATATCTGCTTTAATAATTTTCCCGTCAGACTTTCGAATGGTACTGTTAATGTAAAAATATTCCCGGCCATAATTTACATTGTAAAGATCATTGGCAGCAGGCGTTACCATTTGAAAATTATTAAGCGTGTCTTTAACAACAGGCGTGTTCATTTCGCTGCTTATATACGTAAGGCACGGCTGCGAAGGCGCCATGAACGCGGTATGCAGCAACACGTCCTTTTTTGTGGCGCTTATGAGCCTTGCAGATATTGCGAGGCAATCCTCACCCGTTAGCATAGACGTGCCGTTGGCAAAATTGGCCGTTACGGGATCTTTCAGTACAATGCTGTCGCCGGTTTTGTTGAGTTTATCTATACTGCCGAGCACAGGGCTGACAGCAACAAAAAAAGTATTAAAATCCTGTATTGGCTCCGTCATTTCTGTAACAGCAATAGCGGGAAGGGGAACTTTGCCCTTTCCATCTAACGAAATGCGATAAGGTGTTACCGAGGCCGCTTCTTTAGTTTGATCAACCGTGTCTTTAGGATTGATCACTTTTTTTGATACCCAATGCACCTCGTCATACGGTACACCGGCGCTATCAGGCACTACTTTCAATTCGCAAATAACTACATTGGTAAACTGCCATTTGCCATCATGAAACTCCTGCATGGTTAACTTGTAACGGTAAGTTTCGCCTAACTTATATTTTCTTCCGAATAAATGGTTAACGGGCAAGCCGGCGTTTTGGGCTGCTGATAAAGCAGGTAAGAGAGATAAAATTATTCCAGAAAGAATAAGGGCTAAAGTGTATTTGATTACAGGCATTTTTTAAGTGTTGCAATGAAGATAGTTCGATGATAATTTCAAATCTACAAAATAGTTTATTGGATGATGATTATTTTTATAACAACCCCTTTCTAATGAATTTGAAACGAGAGGAAAACATCTTTCAGTTTATTCATTAATCAGACCCCGCAAGCGATTGCTTCATTAACTGCATAAACAATTGCTGATGTATATGATTCATTTTTTGAAATTATTTCTGCAGTTTCACCAGAATTGCTTGTAATTTTTACTACAAACTTATCTTTCATAAGAACCATAATTAATATTCCAATTGCAATGATAAATATTCCAATAATAGTTTCTTTCCCGGCAAGCGGCAATCTGTCACCAAAAAATAAAATTAAAATGCCAAGGATGATAACTAAAATCACCCTAGTTTTGTCTCGCTTAATACGGTAACTTTCAGCAGATGATATATTACGCATTGCAAATGTTTTGTCATCCATAGTTAATCTTACTTGTGTTACTGAAACACGGGAGTCCTTGTAAAACTCTTTTTCACTTTGTGTTGTTTGATCTACATTCATAATTTCAATATTTATTGAGTATATAGGGTAAAAATTGACTAAATAAGAGAATACAATTTAGTAGATTTTGATGACTTCAGCAACAGATCGCAAAATGAAGGAATAAATTATATAGTATTTGTTTTTATCCCTGAAGGGGATAAATTTGAATAGCCCCGTGCAAAGCGCGGGGTCAGCATAAAAAAATTTTCTGAACCCTAACAGGGTTCAATAAATAAATATTGTTGGATGAAATATTAAACCCCGCCGGGGCGGGTTATCGAATCTCTTATTGTTTTCCCCGTATTTCATACGGGGCTATTCAAACTTGTCTGCCGACAGGCAGGTTCAATCCCTTCAGAATTATCAGCACCGTCTTTTATTTTCCCTCACACCACCCTCCTCCACTTCAACCTAAGAGAGTTTATCGCCAACACCACATCGCTAAAGCCCATAGCGAGCGCGGCAAATGCGGGGTTTAAAAACCCAAGTGCTGCAACGGGAATAGCGACTATATTATAAGCAAATGCCCAGAAAAGGTTTTGCTTTATGGTTATATAAGTTTGCCTGCCTAAGCCGAGTGACAACGGCAGGTTTTTTAATCCATAGTTCATTAATACTACCTGCGCGCTTTGCATGGCAATATGCGATGCATCGCTTAAAGATATTCCAACTGCAGCTTTTGCCAGCGCGGGCGCATCGTTTATACCGTCGCCAACCATTACCGTAGGTTGTTCTTTATTTAAGGCTGCGATGGTTTCTAATTTCTGTTGCGGTGTTTGTTCAGCAATTATAATGTCTATTCCGAGTTGTTTGGCAACGGCATCGCATTTTTCTTTTTTATCACCGCTTAACAATATTGTTTTTATGCCTTTTTTGTGCAAAGAATCAATAACTTGTTTTGCCTCAGGCCTAATATCATCCTTCACGTCAACCCACCCAACCAGCTTATTATTTTTTATGATGTAAATGTTATGCGAGTGGTCGTTTGTTAACCCTTCTGCTATTTTAAAAGAACCTGCGGCATACGTGCTGCCGTCTTTATCAATAGCCTTTATGCCTATGCCTTTTATTTCTTCTGTTTTAACCCATGCCACTGCTTTTTTCACTTTCCACTCTTTTATAATACACTTTGCAATGGGGTGATTGGAATAACGCTCCAGCGAATAGGCAAGCCGTTTGAAATCATCAACTCCAAACTGTAGCTCATCTATTATTTTAAAGCCGGCTATTTTAAATGCCCCTGTTGTGAGCGTTCCTGTTTTATCAAAAACTACCTGCTTAATATCTTTAAATACTTCCAGGCTTTTTGCATTCTTAAATAATACGCCATTACGTGCTGCCCTTCCCAATCCTACTGCAATGGCAGCAGGCGTTGCAAGCCCCATAGCGCAGGGGCAGGCAATAACCAATACCGCAATGCTGCGTAACAGGCTAGCGCTAAAATTTTGATCCGCAATAAAATAATTTGCTAAAAAAGTAATAACCGCAATACTTACCACCACAGGAACAAACACCACGCTTATTTTGTCTGCAAGCTGTTGCACGGGCGGCTTTTCTGCCTGTGCTTCTTTTACCATTTTTAAAATATTGCTTAGCACGGTGTTTTGCCCAACTGCTGTAACATAGGCCTTTATGGTGCCGTTCTCTAATATGCTGCCGCCAATTAGTATATCATTCTTCTTTTTTTCAACCGGTAAACTTTCACCTGTAATAATCGCTTCATTCACACTTGCTTCTCCGTCCAATATCTTACAATCCATCGGCACATACTCGCCGTTCTTTATCACTATCAAATCGCCTACATGCAGGTTCGTGCTTTCAACCGGAAAAATATGCTCTTCATGCTGATCATCGTACGCTATCATGTTTGCCATTATCTTTTGCGTAACGGTCAGCTTTTTTATCGCAGCCTGTGTAGCTGCAACAGCCCTTTCCTCAATATAATTTCCAAAAAATATTAGCGTGATAATGGTAGCTGTGGTTTCGTAAAACATGTATAGCTGCGGGTTGACTGTAATAGTGCCGTACAGGCTGTAGCCAAAAGACGCAATGGCGCCCAGGGCTATTAATACATTCATGTTTGGTATGCCTTTAAGCAGGCTTTTAATAGCGCTTTTGCCAAAAAAGCCCATGCCCACCACAAAAACAGGAATAGTTAATGCGAGCTGTACATAACCATTCATCAGCCACATAATATGCAGCCCAACCATATCAAATAACAAAGGCAATGTAAAAACCAGGCAGAATAAAAATCGTTGCAGGTGGTTGGTAAAAAGTTTCCTGCTTTTAGCTTTACCACTGTTCTCTTCACCGGTAATTACATGATAGCCTAATTTATCAATCCCTTTTTCAATTTCCGGTTTTGATATATTTCCATTTATATTAAAGCTTACATCGCCGCCAATAAAATTCACCTTTACCTCCTGCAAACCCTTTTCTTCAAGGTATTTGTGGATGGTTAATGCACAGTTTGTGCAGCTCATGCCTTCTACTTTCCAGTTCACTGTTTCCATATTAGTTTCCAGTTTCCAGTTTTGAAAATCTTGTTATTACACGAATTAAGACGTCTGCTTTTGTCTTCCTTAATGACCCAATGACTTATTGACTTAATGACTTTTATGGCCAATGCTGTCAGACGGTGACCGTCAGACTGCAAAGCTACTCACTCCTAACCCCGGTAGGGTTATGCAATTTTGGGAATGATCTGTAACATTTACAGTTCGTCTATGTTTTTGCGTTTATGCTCTTTCAGCGATTTGTAGAATGAGGGTGTTAACCCGGTAATTTTTTTAAACTGGCCGGAAAGATAGGCGTCGCTGCTGTAGCCAAGCATATCAGCAATTTGGGAAAGAGAAAGTTCATCATACATCAACAGCTCTTTTACCTTTTCAATTTTAAGGTTGATGAAATACTTTTCAATAGTAGTGCCCTCCACTTCTGAAAAAAGGTTGCTCAGGTAAGTATAATCATAATGCACTTCGTTTGAAAGAAAGCTGGAAAGGTTAACATCACGGTATTCTTCCATATTTTGAAGGAAACGGATTAATTCAACCTTTATTTTCTCTATTATTTTTCCTTTCCGGTTATCTATCAGTTCAAAACCCAGGTGTTTTAAAGATGTATTCAATTCTTCAAGCTGATTTTTAGAAGGTTCCCCGGTTATCTCCACTTCCCCAAGCTCCACTGTAACAGGGTGTAGCCCCACCTTTTCCAGTTCAGCTTTTACAGCCATTTTACACCGGTTGCAAACCATATTTTTAATGTAGACTTTCATATTATGCTGATGATATTCTTTATTGAGAAAGAAGCATGTTTTATGCTTTTTAAGAATATTTGCAAAGTTACCATTCAATAAACCGTGAACCTTACGAACAGGGAAATATCTTTGCCTGATGAACATTGTTTTTACCGCCGGCCAAATTAATGAGGTGGCACAACAATTATGGAAAGACAAAAAACATAAAAAGATATGGGCTTTTTATGGGGTAATGGGTGCTGGCAAAACTACTTTTATCCACTCCCTTTGCACAGCCCTGCAGGTTACAGAAGCAGTAAGCAGCCCCACCTTTGCCATTATAAATGAATATTACAGCCCGGTTGCCGGTATTATCTATCATATGGATTGGTACCGTTTAAAAGATGAAGAAGAGGCGTTACAGGCAGGGGTGGAAGATTGTTTATACAGCGGTAATTATTGTTTTATCGAATGGCCTGAAAAGGCCGAAGGCATACTACCAGCCGATGCACTGCAAATACATATTGAAGCCATTGATGAACAAACGAGAAGGCTGATGGTTGAAGAAGAGTCATTGGGTCATTAGTTCGAAGCTTCGGGCAGTAAGTCATTAAGATATAGTGAAGGGGCGAGTGGGACATTTGAGGTACAGTATGGGTCTTAAAAATTCGTGTAATTTGGATAATTCGTCTTGATTCGTGTGATAAGTGCATTTTATTCGTGTAACAAGTCTAATAAAAAGAGTAATTTTAAAAAAAGAATTTCGCTCATGGCTTCATCCAAAACCAGGGTAAACCCATCTTTCAGTTACGAAACACTTGAAGAGACACTTGATATTAAGCCACAAGGTGCAAAATTGTATATAGGCATTCCCAAAGAAACCGCTTTCCAGGAGAACCGCGTGGCATTGATACCGGAAGCCGTGGCGGTATTGGTTAACAACGGGCACGAGGTTTTGGTGGAAACAAAAGCCGGTGAAGGCAGCAAATATGACGATTCGGATTTTAGCGAAGCAGGCGCAAAAATTGCGCATAATAAGGAAGAAGTTTATAAAGCGCCCATTCTTATAAAAAGCGCCCCGGTAGTGGAAGAAGATCTGCCATACCTGCAGCTTAACCAGACCATTATATCACCCATACATATTCCTATCCTAAAAAAGGAATTTATTGAAAAGATGATGGCAAAGCGTATAACCGCTTTGGGTTTTGAGAACTTAAAAGACGACAGCGGTACTTTCCCCATAGTACGCAGCATGAGCGAGATAGCCGGCAGTGCAGTAATGCTTGTCGCTGGCCAATACCTTGGCAGCGCCAATTCGGGCAAAGGGGTATTGCTTGGGGGCATAAGCGGTATTCCACCTACTAAAGTGGTGATCATTGGTGCAGGCGTAGTGGGTGAATTTGCCACACGAACAGCCCTTGCCATGGGTGCATCAGTAAAAGTATTTGACAACAACGTTTATCGTTTAAAACGGCTTCAAAATAATTTAGGCGTGCGCGTTTGGACAAGTGTGATAGAACCGAAAATACTTGGCAAGCAATTAAAAACCTGCGAAGTGGCCGTTGGCGCCCTAAACAATGAAAGTGGGCGCAGCCCCATTGTAGTTACAGAAGATATGGTGATGGCCATGCGTGCCGGAAGTGTGATAATTGATGTGAGCATAGACCGTGGCGGCTGTTTTGAAACGAGTGAAATAACCACACACCAGCACCCCACTTTTGAAAAACATGGCGTGATACATTATTGTGTGCCCAATATACCCAGCGGCTTTGCCCGAACAGCCAGCCATGCCATAAGCAATGTATTAATGCCTTTACTGCTTGATGCAAGTGACGAAGGCGGCCTTGACGCCATGCTATGGCATAACTTTAATATGCGCCACGGCATTTACCTGTATAAAGGCCATTTAACCAATATATACATAAGCCAGCGTTTTGATCTTAAATACACGGATATAAATTTATTGATCGCGAGCAGAAGATGATTATAACGCATAGGATATAAGCGAAGGGATACCATTAGAAAAATGCAGCGGGTAAGCAGGCCCCCATATTCTCACAAGTCCAATTCTAATTGCAACGGCACAATATTAAAACTTTTGCGGTGATAGCGGCACAGCCCATGCTCTTCAATCG
>JABDFW010000087.1 GCA_013286305.1 Bacteroidota bacterium | reverse complement strand
AGTGTTTTATTACCGGGCAAATAGGGTTTCAGTTCGTAAGGCAGGTCAAGTAAAAAAACAAAGCTTTTTGTGTCTGTAATTTCTGCAAGCGCTTCTCCATCCTGCACGTAATTGCCTGCCGTATAAGTAAGCTGGGTTATAAAACCAGTGCCTGGTGATCTTATACTTATAGTGCCCATAAAATGCAGAGAAGTGTCAAGGGAAGTGATTGTGTTTCCAAGTGCTTCAGCCTCTTTTGTTTTAATAACGAACAGTACCTCGCCCCTATTCACAAATTGGCCTAAATGCACATTCACAGCCTGCAAGTAGCCATTGGCATTGGCTTTTGCATACGTTTTTAAAAGGAAAGAAGATACAGCGTCTATTTGAACTGTTTCATTCATATTTCCTGTTGAAGGGTGTGTTATGGTTACAGGGGTAACTACATTGTCTGTGCCGCCTGAGTCATCATCAGAAGCTGCTTTTTGTTTGCAGGCGCATATTACCGCGCAAACAAAAAAAACATATATGGTTAAATACTTTTTCATCTTTTGTTCCAGTAATTGATTTGGGTGATGATCTGTAATTTACTTATCGTGTTTTGTAAAATGATATTTTTTGCATTCAAATAATTATTGATGGCAATAATGTAATCTGCAATACGGGCATCCCCAGTTGAAAGCAGTTTACGATTCGCCTGTATCAGGCTCTCAACATATTTTAACTGCCCAGTGGTTTCAGTAATAAGCCCTTCAGTTAATTGCAGTTGTTGTGCCAGTTGCGCTATCTGCTGGTCATACTGTGTTTTAAAATAGTCGCGGTAGTTCTGCCTTGTTTGCTCTTGAATTGCAACTTTGGTATGCAGCATTTTTTTCTGCTTGCCATCATAAATAGGTACTGACAGGTTTATACCGAAACTTGTTCCAAAATTTTTGTATGCCTGGTAAGTAAAGCTTGAAACATAACCCGCATCTGCATATAGGTTTACTTTAGGCTTATAACTAAACTCAATTTGGGCATCTGAATTCCTGAGCAATAAACTATCCACCCTAAACTTTTCATAAAAAACGGTATTCTCAGGTTCAATTATATTATCCAGTGTTAAGGCAGGGTCAGCAAGCGGGGTAAAAGCAGTATCAAACAACCCGCTTTCATAATTAAGTGTGGCAAAATCATTCTGAAATTGATTTCTTGCCTTCATTACTGAAAGCTTTTGCTGCTGCAGGGCAACGAGGAAAGTAAGATAATCGGTTTGCCTGTAAACGGTTGATTCGGTTAGCTTTTTAAGAATAGTATCTTCGGAAGAAAGCAGGTTGTAAACATCTGTATTAAAAACATATTGCTCCCAGCTTCCATAAGCTGTAATAAATTGCGCCGTTATCGTTTTTTTCAGGTCCTGCTCCGAAATTCTTGACAATACACGGATAGAATCGCTTTGCAGCCTGAGGCTGCCAAACTGGTTCCGGAGGTTTGCCTTGCTCACCAATTGTTGTGATGCGCTTACCAGCTCGCTAAAGTTTGCATAGTTTGTTATTGCGCCATCGTATCCGTAACCGTTTATCACCGGTGCATAAGAATTGGTGCTTATTCCATTTACTAATGGCCTGTATTCTGCCGCTATTCTTGCGCTGTCAATACGGTTGCTCTGTACCTGGTTTGCATACTCCTTCAGCAAGGGGCTGTTTTGCAGGCCGTAGTTAATATAATAATCAAGCGTTCTGTCCTGCGCATGCAATATTGTTGTGAGCGCCAAACAAATACAAAAAGAAAAACCTAGCCTCATCCTTGTGTACATTTTATTGCCTGAAATAAATAGTAAATATATGTTTATGGTCTTCAAATGTATAATTTACATCAAACCCTGCCAGGCTGCATATCTCTTTAATAATAGCAAGGCCAAGGCCTGTTCCTTCCTCTGCAGCGCTTTGTGTTTTATAAAACCGTTGAAAAACCTTCTCAGCATCCAATGAATCTAAAGATGCCGTATTACTCACCTGCAAATAAGGGCCTCTTAATTTTATAAATATACTGCCTCCTGCCGGAGTGTACCGCAGGGCGTTGCTCAATAAATTATTAATTAATATCTCCGCAAGATGATGATGAAAAGAAACAACCACATCCTCACATTCAATATTCAAAAGCAGTTTACGGGAAAGGATCAGGTCCTGCCACTCCTCCACTTTTAACGCGATAACCTGCTGCATGTTAACCTGCTCATTTGGAACAAATTGCCTGTTTTCAAGTTTGGTAAGCAACAGCAGCGACTGGTGCAGCCTTGATAGTTTACGCGCGGCATTTTCAATGGCAAGTAATTGCTGTATGCCCTGTTCGTTTAATTCATCATTCTGCAACAACACTTCTATTTTCGACCGTATAACCGCTAAAGGCGTTTGCATTTCGTGCGAGGCATTTTCAGTAAAAGATTTTAACGCCTGGTAATCACGAAAAACATGCAGGGTCATCTGGTTAAGGCTGTCGTTAAGTAATGCAATTTCATCAATCTTCTCTTTTGGCAATTGCAAAGGTTTTTCTACAGCTACACGATAATTTTTTATCCTGTCAATCGTGTTATAAAATGGCTGCCATAACCGGTTAATAAGCTTGCGGTTAATAAGGTAATTTACCAATAATATCAGGCCGATCATCCCAACGGTTACCATTATTATTAATTTCAGCAGGTCTTCGGTTTCCACCTCCGATTTATTTACTGTTACGTCATAATACTGGCCATTTACTTTTATAGAGAATATCAATTGCCGTATCCAGTCTCTGTCACCATCTACTTTGTCTATCACAGACTTGCGGCAGATCTTTCTTTTTGCTAAGGGGTTTGTTGATCTTACAGCAGTTATCCATTGCTGCCGTGTGCTTTCAAACTCGGGTAGCTGGTTATGTGATTGCACATATTCTGTTATCTCCTGCTGCTCCGATCTTAAAGTCGCATCAAGCTGCCTGCCTAATATGTAATACAATTCGCAATAAAATGCCACACTGCCCACCAGGAAAGTAGCAATAGTAGCAATAATATTAACGCGGTTATATTTGGTGAACAGCTTCATTTATTTTACCTGCATTTTATATCCTACGCCGTAAACTGATCTTATGCAATCATAACCGCCCGCAGCCATTATTTTTTTGCGAAGGTTTTTTATATGTGTATATATAAAATCGTGGTTGGCAACAAAATCCATATCATCGCCCCACAAATGCTCTACAATAGAATTTTTTGATAACACCTTATTCCTGTTCACAACAAAAAATAACAGTAATTGATATTCCTTAAGCGTAAGTGCGATAACATTACCATTAACAGAAACCTCTTTGCCGCTTGTATCTATCTCAATATCGCCGGCTATAATAACCGGCTGGCCGCTAAAAATTTTTCTGCGCAATATAGCTGCAATGCGAACGCTTAATTCAGACAAATGAAATGGCTTTATCAGGTAGTCGTCAGCGCCGGTTTGCAGGCCATGTATCTTATCTTCAAGCGAATCTTTTGCGGAAATAATGATAACTGCTTCGGGCTTTCTTATCTTTTTAAGATATTCCAGTAACTGCAGGCCTGATCCGCCGGGCAGCATAATATCAAGTATCACGCAATCATAATCATACCCTTCTATCTTTTCCAAAGCATCTTTATAATTATATACCGGCTCGCAAATATAATCTGCTGCCGAAAGGTATTCCACCATGCTCTGGTTTAACGATAGTTCATCTTCAATAATAAGCAACTTCAAGGCCTGGGAGATTTTGCGTACAAAATAGCAAAATAAATCTGTAGTAATACTGAATTGATGTTATTGCGTGTTGTTGCCAGGCACAAAAAGAAATCGTAAAAAAGAACTTTTATCGTACATCTCCCGTATGTTTTCATTAAATAACCCTTTCCACTTATTAAAAAGGGCTTAGCTGTTCAAAATCAATACAGTTTAGGTGGTACATTTATTTATCTTTACAGGTTACTAAAAGACCTGTTATGCTGAAAGTTGGCGTTTTTGGAGTTGGGCACCTGGGAAAGTTTCATTTGAATAACTGGAAGGAGATTGGCGGTATTGAGGTGGCAGGCTTTTATGATCCTAATGACGGCACAGCCAAAGAGGTAGAAGAAAAATACGGGTTAAAAAGATATACAGATGCGGGCGAACTACTCGATAACATAGATATAGCGGATATTGTGGCGCCTACCAATCACCATTTTGCCCTGTGCGAAATGGCTATAAAAAAAGGCAGGCATGTGTTTGTAGAAAAACCACTGGCTAATACAATTGAGGAAGGAAAGGATTTGCTGAGAATAACCAAAGAGGCTAATGTAAAAGTGCAGGTTGGCCACGTGGAAAGGTTTAACCCCGCTTTTTTGGCGATAAAGAATATGGAGTTAAACCCGATGTTTATTGAAGTGCACAGGCTGGCACAGTTTAACCCCCGCGGTACAGAAGTTAGCGTGATCCTGGACCTGATGATACATGATATTGATATTATTTTAAGTATTGTAAAAAGTGATGTAAAATATTTGTCGGCAAGTGGTGTAGCTGTTATGACCGACACGCCGGATATTGCAAATGTGCGGATTGAATTTAACAACGGGTGTGTGGCAAATTTAACCAGCAGCAGGATAAGCATGAAAAGGATGCGAAAAATAAGGCTGTTTCAAAAAGATTCTTATATAGGTATTGATTTTTTAGAAAAGAAAACGGAGATAATAAAACTTAAACAACCGGGTGACGAAAATGCTTTTTCGTTTGATATAGAAACAGCAAAAGGGAAGAAAACGATTGCCATTGCAAATCCTGAAATTAAGGCCGGAAATGCCATAAAAGAAGAACTGACTGCCTTTAGGGATGCGATTATAGAAAATAAGCCCGTGGTTGTTTCGGAGATTGATGGGTACCTTGCTATGGAAGTTGCACATCAAATTCTGGAAAAAATAAATAAAACAAGTTTCACGGCCTGACATTGCAGCCTATGCGTAAGACCGCGCCTGTACATATAAGCCTGTATATTTTAAATGACCTTATTTCATCGGCCATTGTATGGGTGATCATTGCATTGTTAAGAAGGCATTTATTAAATGAGCAGCCACAAACAATTTCCGGGTTATTTGCAAATGACTCTTTTTTCATAATGTCTTTATTATTTACATCCCTTTTTTGGGTTACACTTTACACCGTTATTGGCGTTTATAACACTTCTATTTACAAAAAATCACGGTTGACTGAGCTTACCAACACATTTATCCAATCGCTTATAGGTTCGGTCATTCTTTTGTTTGTACTGTTTTTAAATGATCACCGCCAGGATTATAATTATCTCTATACCGTATTTTTTACCCTTCTCTTCCTGCAAACATTCGTCCCTTTTATTGGAAGGTATCTCCTGATCTTTGTTGCAAAAAAATATTTAACAAACGGTAAATATTTTTTAAACACTTTGATCATTGGTAATAACCATAAATCTTATGAAGCATTCAGGGAAATAAGAAATTACAGGGAATCTGGTTATAATGTTGTTGGTTTTTTGTCAGATGAAAAAACGAACAAGAACGGTTTATCCAAATGGATACCACGTTTAGGCACTACTGATAATATTGAAGAAGTGATATATGAAAAAAAAGTGGAGCAGGTTATTATTGCCATGGATAAGGGGGAGCAGGAACAGGTGGACTCGATTATAAGCAGGCTTAGTGAAAAGGATGTTGATGTAAAACTGGTACCCGAAACATTTGAGATACTTTCGGGCTCGGTTAAAATTGAGAATGTTTTTGGCGCGGTATTGATAGAAATTGATACAAACCCCATGCTTGCATGGCAGCGTAATTTAAAACGGCTGATGGATGTTTTTCTTTCGCTTATTGCTACCCTTATACTTAGCCCGGTATTGCTATTTTTAGCTGTTAAAACCAGGCTCTCATCAAAAGGCCCCGTCATTTATTCGCAGGAACGAACCGGCTATAAAGGAAAGGTGTTTACTATTTACAAGTTCAGGTCAATGTACAATAATGCTGAAAAGGATGGGCCGGCCCTGTCATCCGAAGATGATATTAGAGTAACAGCATGGGGCAGGTTTATGCGCAAATGGCGGTTGGATGAGTTACCGCAATTATGGAATATAATAAAAGGCGAAATGAGCCTTGTTGGCCCAAGGCCGGAAAGAAAATTTTATATTGATAAAATTAATAAGATCACGCCCTATTACCGTTACCTGTTAAAAGTAAAACCGGGGCTAACCTCATGGGGCATGGTTAAATTTGGATATGCCTCATCTGTTGATGAAATGGTTGAGCGCATGAAATACGACCTGGTATATATTGAAAATATCTCTCTTTTGCTTGATATAAAAATAATGATCTACACTCTAAAGATCATTTTTTCCGGTGAAGGAAAATAGGCGCTTCATAAAGGTGAGTACAAAACATCTTCCCTGCAACCTATCATTTTATTATCTTCATCAAAAAATTAGTGAGGCGTATTTTTTAAATATCCCTTTCATTTTGTTGCATGTCATCACTTTTATCCCAATCAAAATATTGGCAGCATTGATAGCCTTAAAGCATTTAAGCTGGACAAAATAGATAAAAATATCCCATTATAATAATGAATAGCAGCGCAAATATTAACATCATTCCTTCACATAAGCTCGACAAAGCCAAATGGGACCGCTGCATTATGCAAAGCGGGAATGGGTTAATGTACGCATCCGGCATTTATCTTGATCACATGGCTACCAACTGGGATGCTTTGGTACTAAATGATTATGAATATGTAATGCCTTTACCCTGGAGACGAAAGTGGTTGATACATTATATTTATCCGCCTGCTTTTGTGCAGCAGTTGGGGATTTTCTCAGGCAATACAATTGACAATGAAATAATAGACGTATTCATAAAAAATATTCCTGGCAAATATAAGTTTTGCGAAATACCTTTTAACTACGCTAACAATATAACCTTGCCAAATAAAACGGCAAGAAAAAACTATTTATTGAATTTAGCTCCAGGCTACAACACGTTGCAGGCAGCATACAGCCGTTCTGCAAACAGGAATATTTCAAAAGCAAAGAGCAATGGTATAGGGATAGCAGAAAACATTGAGCCGGAAGAGATCATTCGTTTACACCGCAAAAGGTTTGCTGATAATGTTGGCGCTACAAAACATGATTATGGTAATTTTACCCTGCTCGCAAAAGCCCTGCAGCAACAGGGTACATGCTATACTTTTGGCGCGGCTGACAAATACAATAACCTAATCGCAGGCAGTATTTATTTTTTATACAGGAACAGGTTAACCTTTATACTCAACGGCAATTCTAAAGAAAGCCTTGAATGCGGCGCTACACATTTATTAAAGGATTTTGTTATTCAAAAATTTTCTTCATCAAACCTCATTCTTGACTTTGAAGGCAGCGATACACCTGGCTTTGCGCGCTTCTATGAACAATTTGGGGCAAAAGAAATAGAATATTATTCAATGGTTAAAATAAACAGGCTGCCTTTTTTTCTGCGGTTGTTAAAGCATTGAGCGTTCCTGCATCATTCGTTCGGCTATTATAATGTCAACAGGCCTTGTAATTTTAATATTATCATATTCTCCTTCTGTTAAAAAAACCGGCGTACCATAAGCTTCTACTACCGTTGCTTCATCGGTGAATGACTCATCGTATTCCTGCCCAAATGCAGGCAAAATGATATTGCTTAAAAATGTTTGCGGCGTTTGAATAATACGCACATGCTGCCTGTTTTCCACGTAATGCCCTCTCCCATTTTCTATGCGTACGCTGTCGGTCGCGGCCACTGCAGGTACGGCGCTTCCTTTTTCAATAGCCTGGTTATAGCAACGTTGTATAAGCGGAACTGAAATAAGGCAGCGTACCCCATCGTGCACAAAAACAACTGAATCTTCATCCACCAATTTTAATCCTTGCTTTACCGAATGAAACCTTGTTTCGCCACCTGCTGTTATGGCAATATTGCGGGCATTTGGCAGCGTCTCAGCAATTTGTTTACCTCTTTCAATATGTTCATCAGGCAATACCAATATTATCCTCATATCAGCATATGACCGTAAAAAAGTATCCAGCGTGTACCACAGCACCGGTTTATGGTTAAGCAATAAAAATTGTTTGGGCACAATATTACCCATTCGCTTACCTGATCCCCCCGCTACTATAACCGCAAATTTTTTCATACCAGCATCCAAAAAAATATTACAAATGTGAGGCAAATTATAGTTCAAATTAACTATCGTACTATCTTTGCAATATAAATGAAGTTAATTAGTATTTCAATATTACTAATATGTTTATTGGCTGCCACCTTTAGCCAGGGGCTGGTGATCGCTTCATACCAGCTTAATAAAAAATATATTGCTTCAACTCTTTGCATAAACAGGAACAACCCCAATGCCCATTGCAACGGCCATTGCTATTTATGCAAACAATTAAACAACGAATCGCAACCTGCCAGCCCGTTAAACACGCCCGGCAAAGAAAAACTGGAGGTTCAATTGTTTTTTTGTGAAGCTGATGCTTTTCAATTCATCCAGGTTAGTAATACTGCAATCAATAATTGCCTTCCCATACCTTTTACAGCACAGCTTGTTCTGCACAAACCCTTCAGGCCGCCCTGCGCTTAGTTTCCTTTCTCATTCAATATAATTCAAAAGACAGCAATAATCATTTGCCTGCTTTACAAGGCCATCATTTTATAAAAATTATGATACCGGCTTCCGCACAGGCACAGCATCGTTGCCGGCTGGCCGGTTCGTACGGGGCGTCGCAATACGTTCACCTGAAGTACGTATGGCAGCTAACACCGCGCTTATTAAATATTAGTTTATGAAAAAGGTTTTTATAGTCACATTCATTTTATTTTTTTTCTTTCAGTCGCAAGCCTGCCCTTTTTGCGGTTGCGGCGGCGGCAATTTATATATGGGTTTGTTACCCGATTTTCAAAAGGGGTTTATAGGCATGCGTTATCATTACTCGCAGTTTCACACTACATTATTGAGCGACCCATCGCAGTTTAGCAATAATTACTATAATACTATTGAAATATATGGAGGAGTTAATATTGGAAAAAGGTTCCAGGTACTTGGCTTTATTCCTTATTACTTAAATAAACAGGTAGATGATGACGGCATAACCACCCCCAATGGCCTCGGCGACATTACAGTTTTAGGCCAATACAAAGTATTTAATATTACACATCTTAACAGTCGCCAAAAAGTTGTTCAGCAGCAGTTATGGTTGGGTGCAGGGCTTAAACTGCCAACCGGTTCTTTTAACCTTAATTTGAGTGACCCAAACACTACTGTAGCCGATATTAATGCGCAGTTAGGTACCGGCAGCACAGATCTTTTATTGAACAGCTTATATAGCATAAGGATCGAGAATTTTGGCGCCAATGCTTCCGCCAATTATAAGATCAATTCCGTAAACCGGCAGGATTACAGGTATGGCAATAAGTTTACCGGTAATTTAATAGCTTATTACCGTTTGGGTGTAAAAAAGTTAGGCATATCGCCTAATGCCGGGTTAGGCTACGAAAATGTGGAGGGTAACCTTTTACATAGTGAAAAAGTGCAATACACAGGCAGCCATGTTACCAATGCCATTGCCGGAGTTGAATTTATTTTTAATAAAATTGGCTTAGGCCTTAATGCCCAGCTACCGGTAGAACAGAATTTTGCAGAAGGCCAAACACAATTAAAATTTAAAGGTATGGCACACATAACATTTGCGTTATAGATTAATCTTTTATATATATTTATCGGCAAATGCTTACATACAGTAAAGGGCAGATCTTGCCCTTTACTGCTTAAAAATCAATTGTTTCATAATATTTCAAAGTTCTTTTAACAATTTCCTTTTTTTGAATACTTTTATCTTCACTTTTCTAAATTTCTTTGATGAACAAAATTTTATTGGGTTTAAATATTATTTTACTGGTAGCAGTGGGAGCACTCTATTTACTCTATTATAACTATACCAGCTCGGATACCCATAAAATACAACAGGCAGATAAACAGGTGGCAAACTCTTTTAAGATTGCCTATTTTGATATGGATACCCTGGAGAATTATTATGATTATTCAAAGGAAGTGCGCGGTTACCTGATGAAGGAAGACTCCGATATACAAAATAAACTGTCCCAGTTAAGAACCAAATACAACAATAAAATTAAAGAATTTAACCAGGTAGGGGTGGCGCCAACCCAGGCCCAGCAAACTGCTTTTCAGCAGCAAATGACCGAAATGCAAACAGATTACGAAAACCAAAGCACTTCCTATGGCCAGCAAATGCAGGCTGAAACAATGCAAAAATTACAGGGTGTAAAAGTTGAGATACAGAAATACCTGAAAGACTATTGCAAAGAAAAGGGGTATGCCTATGTGTTTGGCACAAAAGAATACGACGATTTTATGTATTATAAAGATACGCTCAGGAATATAACCCAGGATATAGTTAAAGGATTAAATGAGAAATATAGAAATGAGAAGAAACAATAAATTTCAATCATATTTACTTATCTTCAAATCCCGCTAACTAAACGGGATTTTTTGTTGCACAAAACTACTGTAACTTTTATGTCAGAAAATAAGACTTCTATTATGTCAGAAAATACGGCTTCATTTAAGCCCACCTTAGGATTGCTTGATGGTACCATGATCGTTGCCGGAAGCATGATAGGCTCAGGTATCTTTATTGTTAGCGCTGATATGCTTCGCAATGTTGGCGGTGCAGGCTGGCTGATATTGGTATGGCTCGTCACTGGTTTTATGACCATCACGGCGGCAATAAGCTATGGCGAATTAAGCGGCATGTTCCCAAAGGCGGGCGGACAATACGTTTATCTTAAAGAAGCCTATAACCCGCTTGTGGGCTTTTTATATGGATGGAGCTTTTTTGCAGTGATACAAACGGGCACTATTGCTGCGGTGGGTGTTGCCTTTTCAAAATTTGCGGCGTACATTATACCCGGCGTTAGCGAGGACAACATATTGCTGACGATACCTTTTGGCAGTTACAATTTTACGCTTAGTGCTGCCCAGCTTGTTTCTATCGCGCTTATTGTTTTTTTAACCTATACTAATACAAAGGGCCTGAAGGGTGGAAAGTGGATACAGAACATTTTTACAAGTACAAAGCTGCTTTCACTCTTTGGGCTTATTATTGCCGGGTTTATTATGTTTAAGCCCGAAGTATGGCATGCCAACTGGGCCAATGCCTGGACTGCTGCAAAAGAAAGTACCGGTGCAGCGGGGCAATCAACTTTTACCCCCCTGATAGGCGCTGCATTGTTTGGCGGCATAGCGGCGGCAATGGTAGGCTCGGTATTTAGCAGTGATGCCTGGAACAATGTAACTTTTATTGCCGGTGAAATGAAAAACCCTAAAAGAAATATTGGGTTAAGCCTTTTGTTGGGAACCCTTATTGTTACGGTTATTTATGTATCCATGAACTTTGTCTATCTTTCTACTTTACCCCTGCACGAGATAGCCCATGCGGAGAAAGACAGGGTTGCTGTGGCTGCATCCTACGTTATTTTTGGCAATGGCGGTTCAATTGTAATTGCCATTATGATCATGGTCTCCACATTTGGCTGTAATAACGGGTTGATACTTGCCGGCGCAAGGGTTTATTATACTATGGCAAAAGATCAGCTATTCTTTAAAAATGCAGGCACTTTAAATAAAAATGCTGTACCGGAATGGGCTTTATGGGCACAATGTATTGTAGCTGCCATTTTATGCCTTAGCGGAAAGTACGGCGACCTGCTTAATATGATCTCTTTTGTAGTGGTGATCTTTTATGTGCTAACCATTGCCGGTATTTTTATATTAAGAGTAAAAAGGCCGCAGGCTGAAAGGCCTTACAAAGCGTTTGGTTACCCCGTCCTCCCGGTTATGTATATCTTAATGGGTGTTTCTTTTTGTACGCTGCTAATTATCTATAAGCCTGAATACACCTGGCCCGGCCTTATTGTTACGCTTATTGGCATTCCGTTGTATTATATTGCGGTCGCTAAAAAAAATCATGAGATTTAGCATGATGTTTTAAAGAGTTGGTATGGAAGATTTTGAAAAATTGTTCAGGGAGATTGAGAATATTAAAGTAGCGATTGTTGGCGATGTTATGCTTGATACTTACTGGTGGGGTAAAGTTGATCGTATTTCCCCCGAAGCGCCGGTACCTGTAGTTGTGCTCAGCAAAAAAGATTACAGGCTTGGCGGGGCGGGTAATGTTGCCCTTAACACTGTTTCGCTTAACGCCAAAACCACGTTGTTCTCTGTTATTGGCGATGATAAAGATGCTGAACTGCTTACAGCGCTTTTGCAACAGCAGCATATTGAAACAAAATATTTAATTAAGAGCAAAGACCGCATAACCACCAACAAAACACGCATTATAAGTCGTAATCAGCAAATGATGCGGCTTGATGCCGAAATAACCCATGACATCTCAAAACACGACGAAGAGCTGCTTCTTCAAAACCTGGTTTCGTTTATAAAAAGCGACTGGCCTCAAATAGTGATCTTTGAAGATTATAACAAAGGCGTGCTAACTGAAAGCTTTATACAAAATGCCATAGCCATTTGTAGAGAAAATGGCATAATAACTGCCATTGACCCTAAACGTAAAAATTTCTTCTCCTATAAACAGGCAGATATTTTTAAACCTAACCTTAAAGAAGTAAAAGACGGGTTGAATATTTTGCTGGATGATGTAACCGAAACATCGCTCAACAATATTCACCAGCAACTGCACACTATTCTTCAACATAAAATATCCCTTATTACACTTTCCGAGCATGGCTTGTTTATGCAGGATGAAAATACAAGTAAGATCATCCCGTCACATATCCGCAACATCACCGATGTAAGCGGCGCCGGCGATACAGTTATTGCGGTTGCATCGCTGGTGTATGCCGCAACAAAGGATATTTCTTTGGCTGCTTCCGTCGCTAATCTTGCAGGAGGCCTTGTTTGCGAGGAAGTAGGAACGGTTGCCATTGATGCCTCTAAATTATTACAGGAATGTAAAGGCGCTTTGTGAAGAGTTTTTCATTGCCTTGTTCCATATCCCCGGTAGATACAGATTAACTAATATCAAAAGAAAGCGTGTAAATGTTAAATGCCCTTTAACAAACTGCTTAAAAACTTCGAATTTTTCAGCGCATAAAGTATTTATTTTCGCGGCATTGTAAGTAACCCGTATTACCAAATAAACAATAAATAATTACACTTTAGTTATTTCCAAACGTCGTACGCATATTCACATGAGAAAAATAGTCCCTGCAAATTCTTTTGTACGGGGCTTTTTGTTTTACTCCCTCTGTACTTTGTCCGCAACCGTGATGCAATAACAGGCATCGTTATTTTGTACATGTAGTGTAAATTTGCACCAATGGCACACTCGCACGACCATCACGATCATCATCACCATCACGATCATTCGGTAAAACTTACCAGTATAAATACAGCATTTATTATTGGCATCATATTGAATTTCGCTTTTGTGGTGATAGAGGTAATTGCCGGTTTGATCATTCATTCGCTTTCGCTGCTGTCTGATGCCGGGCATAACCTTGCCGATGTGGGTGCGCTTGCCCTTTCTTTGCTCGCTTTCAGGCTGATGAAAGTAAAGGGCAACGAAAAATATACCTATGGCTACCGCAAAACCTCCATACTTGTTGCCTTATTTAATGCGATGGTATTACTCGTTTCCATTGGCGCCATCATTTATGAAGGTATTCACCGTTTATTTAATCCTGAAAAATTGCCGGGGTTAACCATATCCCTTATTGCAGGTATAGGTATCGTAATAAACTTTACATCTGCCCTTGTTTTCAGGCGCGAAAAAGATAATGACCTTAACATAAAAAGCGCTTATCTGCATTTAATGGCCGATGCTGTTGTATCGTTAGGCCTGGTAATTGGCGGTGTGGTTATTTACTTTATGCAATGGTACTGGGTTGATGCCGTATTAAGCCTTATTGTTGCGGGTGTAATATTATTAAGCACCTGGCGGCTGCTCAGGGACAGCCTGCGCTTATCTCTTGACGGCGTACCTGC
>JABDFW010000086.1 GCA_013286305.1 Bacteroidota bacterium | reverse complement strand
TGTGCTACCTATAATGTAACCACCAAGAGCCTTGTGGAACAATTTGCCGGCAGTAATCAGGAAAAAAAAGGGTATTTTTCTGCCAATGTAAATGGGAATAATTTAACATCGGTTAAGGTTGTTGATAATAAAGGGCAGGAAAAAATCATAGATGTTTCTAACCGTACGCAAATAAGGGTAACCAAGGTTGATAGTTCCAGGACGACTTTTTATTTTAATACACTTTTATTAAATGACAGCGACCTGGTTGGCAGCAAAACGCATTTTTTTAACGCACAAATAAAACCAATAAAAATTGCCGATATATTAAAAATTGAAATTTTACCTTAGTTTTTTAAGTTGAAGTTATAAGAGAGCTTCAGTTCTATTAAGAGTAAGGTCAATTTTTTAACCCTATTCGAGTCTCATAGAAAGGGTTTTGCAGCGATGGCATGCCCGCCCGGATGACTGGTCGGACGGAGACTCTGCGGCATATTTAGCACTACAGCTTTATAGAAAACAAATGCCGCCTTTAAAATTCCCTCCTCCATCCCCTAATGTCTCATAAGTCCCCTGTGCTATCCTTAGAGTTAGCTTTGCGCTCTAAGGATTTCTCAATAAAAGCCAGACTCAGTCTGGAACTTGTAAAACTATAGCCGAGTATTTAAAAAAACTATATTGTATCCTAAAGCCCGTCATGAAAGAAGATGGATATAAAATAAGAGATCAGCATGCTGTTCATTTTATCACCTGTGCTATCCTTAGAGTTAGCTTTGCGCTCTAAGGATTTCTCAATAAAAGCCAGACTCAGTCTGGAACTTGTAAAACTATAGCCGAGTATTTAAAAAAGCTATATTGTATCCTAAAGCCCGTCATGAAAGAAGATGGATATAAAATAAGAGATCAGTATGCTGTACATTTTATAACATTTGCGACAGTACAATGGGTAGATGTATTCAGCAGGCGCTGCTATGTAGAAGCCGTTTTAGAAAGCCTGCAGTATTGTATTAAAGAAAAAGGACTTAAACTACATGCATGGTGTATTATGAGCAACCACCTCCATTTAATTATAAGTGCAGAAAAAGGCAACCTTTCTGCTATAATAAGGGATTTTAAAAAATTCACTTCGCAAACGATCCTGGGCCAAATTGAAAACAACAAAGAAGAGAGCAGGCGCAACTGGATGCTTTGGATATTTAAGCAGGCAGGCTCTAAAAACAACAGGAATGATAATTACCAGTTTTGGCAGCAGGATAACCAGCCTGTCCAATTAGATATACCAGAATTTACCTTAACAAAACTAAACTACATCCACTATAACCCTGTCAAGGCCGGGCTTGTTGAAAAAGCTGAGGATTATTTACTTAGCAGTGCACGTGATTACAACGGTGGCAAGGGCCTATTGCCAATAGAGCACCTGACGGCTGCCTATACATTAAAGCAATGAATATTTATTGAGTTTTTGTACCCTGAATTCCAGACGGAGTCTGGCTTTCATTATAAATCCAAAGAGCGCTACGCTAACTCTTAGGATAGCAAAGGAAAATAATTGGGCATCTTTCATAAGCAAGCATAGTGATTCCAAAATATTACATGTAAATGTGGATGTAAATTCTATAACACACAACAACACCATAAGTAAATGAAATATTTAATTATCCTAAGTTGCACTATAATATTTCTTAATTCTTGTTCGAGTTCTAAAAAATTAAATAGAATTATTGAAGAACCAGGTTATTTATTATCCATTCGAAATAATTTTTATTACATACCAAATACGAACATTAAGAATATCGACAGTTTAAACGGAATGACAGTATATTCTTTATATGAAATAAGAGACAACATTCTTAATGAATCAATCAATCAACGTCTGAAAAAAAAATCAATTGTTTTACTTGAAGAAACCGATCCCCCTAATATTCGAGTCATAGATACTCTGTATTACGGATACGTTACGTTGTATTATAAAAAAGATAAACTTTTAATTTCCAGGGATGCCACACCATCCAAAATTGAATACGATTACTTGGACTCAACAAGAATGTCATTTATTATCAAAGAAAAATATCCTGCGAATGTTTATTTTATGACCCTTAAAAGCGACTCTATAATTATTCCTTTTTAAATTAACCTTATCCAAAGGTTCTCATAACAAAAGTTTTGCAGCGTTGGCCCGCACAGACTCCTTCCATCCCAACGGCCCATAAGCCCCTTCTATCCCCACCACTTGGCCTCATTGCCGCTCTCAAACAATAACATCTATACATAAAAAAACTGTGAAGGTTTTACCTCCACAGTCCCAAATGAAAAATGATAGCCCACTACTTATTCCTTCATCATCCTAACGGTTTGATGATCCTTTAAGCTAATTGCCTGTATAGTATAGATCCCCTGCGCAAGATTTGCTGTTTCAAGCGTTACCAGGTTTACACCCGCAAACACTTGTGTTTCTTTTGCCAGTACTACCCTGCCAAGATTGTCAATAACACGTATCACTGTTTTGTCATCTTTAGCTACAGTGTATATCACCACAGCCTGCTGGTGTACGGGGTTAAATTGTAACCTCAGCGAATTTACCAGGCTCTCCTGTGTTATTTTATATACTTCCAAAATTGCCCCCGCGTGCGGGCTGTAAGTAATTGCATATTCGTTGTCCAAGCTCCAGGCGCCATTAGCATCTTTGCTTCTTATACCTATAATATGGCCCCCGGTGGAAAGGCCTGTAAGGGTAACCGGGAAAGAGATAGCGCTAAGGTCCTGTCCCGGTACAATAGTAACGGGGGTAGCCTGCCCATAGCCGGGGTCAGCATCTACATAATACTCAACATTTGTAATATTTGGCTGCGGTACAGATGCAGTATATTTATTTAAAAACACCCAGTGGTTATCAAGGCTCCATGCACCTAGGGAGTCCTGGCTTCTCACCCCTATAATATGTACTCCCTGCGAAAGCGGGGCCATATTAATATTAATTGCGAGGTTGCTTAAACTGGTAGCCGGTACAATCGAAAGCGCAGTTGCATTGCCATAACCAGGGTCGGTATCAACAAAATACTCTACCCGGGTTATCTTAGGTAATACTGCTGCTTTTCCCCCATGGTAGGGCTTTAAGAATATCCATTTATTGTCAAGGCTCCAGGCGCCGTTTGCATCCAGGCTTCTTAAACCCACAACGTGCACTCCTGCACTAAGCGGTGCTAAATTAATGTTTAAAGCCAGGTTGCTAAGATCATTCCCCGGCACAATAGATAAGGGTATCCCGTTTCCGTAACCGGGGTCGGCATCAATATAATATTCTACGCCGGTAATATTCGGTAAAGGGGCTGCTCCGCTGCCTGAATAGGGATTTACAAAAACCCATTTATTGTCTAAGCTCCATGCTCCGGTAGTGTCCTGGCTTCTTACGCCTACCAAATGCAACCCTTTTGTAAGGGGCGTCATATCAATATTAATCGGAAGGTTGCTCAAATTGGTACCCCGCACTACAGGTAAAGCAGTAGCATTGCCATAGCCAGGATCAGTATCAATATAATATTCTACCCGGTTTATTTTTGGTACAACAGCCATTTTGCCGGCTGCGTATGCCTTTAAAAAAAGCCACTTGTTGTCTATACTCCACGCGCCGTTTACATCTTTGCTTCTTACACCTACAATATGCACCCCGTTTGCAAGCGCACTAAAATTAACATTAAAAGATGCATTGCTAATATCGTTTGACGGTACAATCGTTACTGTGGTGCCATGGCCGTAGCCGGGGTCTGCATCAACATAATATTCCACCCGTGTAATGTTCGGCTGCGCAATAAGGGTAAACGAAAAACATACAAGCGTTAAAAGTATAGCTGCATGCTTTATCAATCCCTTACCCCGGTGCAGTTTTAATGCAGGTAATTGCAGCATTATATAATTAAAATTGTTATTCATGATCAAGTATTTAAGCGCCTTTATTTAGTTTAATTATATAAAGGCAGGTGGTGTAATTAATTATTCCCCCTTGTGCTTACATTAATCGTGATGGTAGTGCCGGTAGGGTTGTTGCCCTGTAGTGAGCTAAGCTTGTATATAGTTGGGATAGACGGGATAACGCTTAGTTTGTAGGGAGCAGTGCCGCCATACATGCCAATAGGTTTACTGCCTGAGCCCACTGTTAAGGCAGGGCTGCCTGCACCCAATTTATAGCGGGCATCGGGGCTTGATGTAGCGATAGCAGGAAATGCCGCAAAAATAGAAGAGGCATTTGCTATAGGCGTTATTACATTGCCTGTGCCCGTACCCCAGTTTATAGGAATAGCGGTTTCTAACGCCATATTGTAATTAAAAATAGAATTGCTGCCATTGCTAAACGTAAAATAATTGTAATTGCTGGCAACCGTGGTACCTGCACTGTTTACAAAAATATTGTTTTGAAGCAGGTAAGCCCCTAAACCCAGTTCAATCGAAGTGTTCTGTGACATAGTGGAAGCTCCTCCATTAGCTCCTCCCGCATTTTGGGTGTTGTCGAACGCCCATACATTATAGCCTATATTACCGCTGTATGTATTGCCAGGCGGCGTACTAAAAGCGTACATAAAATTGTTGCTTACATTCATATTTGTTATGTTGCTTCCGTTAATACCGCCGCTACTTACCCAAACCCAATAATTGTCTAATATCTGCAGGTTTGAATAGGTAGCCAGTGAGTTAGCCAGCACAACAGTTAAATTCCAGTTGCGGCATATCGTAATATTACTCGCCCCAACATAATAGGTGCCCCCGTAAAAGCCTGAGATTAATGACCCGTCGCTGCCGGCGGCAAAAACTACGCTGTTTACAGTGGCTATTCCCGTAGCAGCCTGCAAACTGGCATTGCCCGGTGGGGTTGTGGTAGGGTCAAGATAATCGCCAACGCTAAAAATAATTAGTTTTTTGGTTATTGTTTGTGTAATGTTCACAATGCCGGGGAACACTAAAATAGTATCTCCGGGACTTGCAGCGGTGTAAGCCAGCGCAAAAGTGGAATAATCCTGGCCAGCGATATAAGGCCCAAAAAAACCAACGCGGCGTATAGTGGCATTGGCAAATACAGTTATCATAACTGCAACAGTGGAAAGGAGTAGAAACTTTTTCATTTTTTTTTTTGTTATTTTGATATTTAATGAGTGATCTTTTATTTAAAAGGCATTGGTAACATTAATATTGAATATTGGTTTTGGCTTACGGTGTATAACACCATAACCTATATACTTCTAATACTCTTATTTGAGGCTAAACTTAAGTACCGGGAATGCAAACCGGCACGGGGATTAAGATAAAGCAGCGAATAATGGCACAAAAATTAAACAGGGTACGTTTGAATATATCTTTTACATATGCAAATATGAAAATCAATTGCCACCTGTACAATACCGAAAATGGGGGAGAGTTTGAAGAAAGAAAAAATAATCTCTTTCAGGTGTGATATTGTTTTTTGCCATCATTTCAATATATCAGTCAGGAGCACTTTAGGGAAACGAAATATTTGAATTTCTTCACAGGGTAAGTTCAATTGTGCTTAAAGAAAACGATCACATGCCCACTAATTTTATATAGCTTATAAACAGGATTGTATGTCGTGTAACGATCTATATGGAACTTTCTGATATATAAATCTATCTTTATTACCTTCAATGCCACAGAGTGCCCGTCCGAACGGTCAATAATGAGAATAGTGATCGCATTATTTATTTTTGCCATAAAAACTACCTATCTTAGATTTACGGTTGCCAATCTTATTTCCGTAAGTGTTCTGCCCTGCTGAAAATAAGGTCAATAAGCCGATAATATTTGCCATAATTAATTTATGGCGTGTAATCCTAATATTTGCATGCTATGAGTAATACTACCTTAAAGAAAACGCTTCTAAGGGTCTTCTCATTTCCCGGTAATTCTATACAACAAAGGCTGCCTTTTTTAATTTTCATTCTTTTGCTTATAGTTATTGTAGCCTTTAGCTCTGTATCTTATGTAGGCGTAAAAAAGGCATCCCTTTCCGTGGGCCGGGTACGGCTTACAACCCTTACCGGCCAGTTAAGCGCTATTTTTCAGCAATCTTTCATTAGCCTTACCGATTCAGCGCAAAAAACAGCAGGGCAGGAAGCAATAAAAAAATATTTACGGTCCGGAGATGAAGTATCCCGCCGCGAAGCGCTCGAAATTCTGCAAAAATTACCCGTTCAGGATAACTTGTATATGCTTACACAGTTGTTGGATTCTCAAAAGCATACAGTGCTTAGTACGGGCAAAGATGGCTTTCAAATACATGTAAATAACGATTCTGTTATCCCTCCTCCATCTGTAAAAAAACAGTTTGCAGGCATAGGTAAAATATTTTTTGAAAGAGATTCTATGTTTTACCCTGTGATCGCGCCCGTTACTGACAACAACAAAACAACAGGGTACATTGTAAGATGGAGGCTGCTGAGGTCAACAAAAAAAGGAGTTGAACAATTTTCGCAGCTCCTCGGCGCCAACGGAACGCTATATTTTGGAAATGATGATGGCCAGTTTTGGACAGACCTTGTAAAGCCGGTTTCAAAGCCACCTGTTGAGATGAGCAAGCTCCTAAACATGGCTGAATACTCACGCAGGCAAGGCGACCCTTTGATCGCTTCTGCAAAGCCATTGCCAAATTCGCGCTGGTTGGTTTTAGTGGAGTTTTCCAAAACTGCGTTTCTTGAAGCATCAAATCTTTTTCTGCGGTGGGTTATTATTATCGGGTTTATATTGGTAGCGGCGGGTAGTGTAGGTGCATGGTTAATGAGCCGCAATATTACCACCCCGCTTAAAAAACTTACTGATGCTGCAGAAACTATAGCAGGCGGTGACTATTCTTTGCTTGTTGATATTGACAGAAAGGATGAATTGGGTAAGCTTGCCGAAGCATTTAATATTATGGCCATACAGGTACGCAATGCCCAATATGACCTTGAGAAAAAAGTAAAAGACCGCACAGTTGAACTTGAAACTGCCAACAAGGAACTGGAAACTTTTTCTTATTCTGTCTCGCACGACCTGCACGCACCGCTTCGTATTATTGACGGTTACGTTTCAATGCTTGCTGAAAAAGCGTCTGTAAGGCTGCATGCGGAAGACACACGGCTATTGGAAAATATACAAAACAGGACAAGAAAGATGAGGAAATTAATAGATGACCTGTTAAACCTTTCCTATCTTGGCAGAAAGCAGCTTGCATTGGAACTTGTTGATATGGATGCAATGGTTAAAGTAGTAGTGCATGAACAGCGCATGCTTGGCGAAAAACAGTTTGAAATTAAATATGGCATCCTGGAACCTGCTGTTTGTGACAGCGCCCTTATAAGACAGGTTTGGAGCAATCTTATATCAAATGCGATAAAATATTCGGGAAAGAAAAAAGACGCTTGTATTGAAATTGGCTCTTATAAAAACGACAGTGAGATAGTATATTTTGCAAAAGATAATGGCGCCGGCTTCGACATGCAATACGCCGCAAAGCTTTTTGGTGTGTTTGAACGGCTGCACGGTGAACAGGAATTTGAAGGCACCGGCATAGGGCTTTCGCTTGTGCAGCGTGTTATTAACAGGCACGGTGGCAGGGTATGGGCGGAAGGCGAAGTGGACAAAGGCGCCACATTTTATTTCAGCTTACCTGCTGAATAAACGTTTCTGTTTTAAAATTAATCCTTTGCTTTGATGCTGATACTTTTTAAATGATAAAAAAACTCCTTGTTTTTTGTTTGCCGGTTTTGGCTATATCAGTGTTCTCTGCTGAGATATTTGCCACAAGAGGTAAGCCCGCGAAAAATTTTACCGATAGTATAAAATGCCGCCAGGTATTAGTTGTAGTTACTGACGGCTGGAGTAGTGTGCAGGGCGAACTGCATTATTTTACAAAACACAAACGTACCTGGAAAGAAGAATTCTCAAATGAAGTGGTGGTAGGAAAAACAGGCTTGGGTATAGGCGATGGCCTGGTTGATCTTTCGATTAAAGGCGCACCAATAAAAAAGGAAGGCGATTTAAGATCGCCGGCAGGCATATTTAAAATAGGAACGGCATTTGGATACGCTGACCCATCCGAAGCAGAATGGATAAAGAATGCTTATGTAAAAGCTTCTGATGCGCTGTTGTGTGTAGATGATGTACATTCTGTTTATTACAACAGGCTGGTGAAAAGTGATACAGGCAATGCAGACTGGAAGAGTTTTGAGTACATGCACCGGAAAGATAATTATTATAAATGGGGTTTATTTGTAGAGCATAATTCCGGTAACATTGTGCCTGGCGATGGCTCCTGCATTTTTTTGCATATATGGGAAAACAGGAACGAAGGCACCATAGGCTGCACAGCCATGCAGGAAAAAGACATTTTGAACTTACTGCGCTCCATTGACAGTACCCAACATCCTATATTAGTGCAGTTGCCTAAAAATGAGTATTTGAAAATAAGGGGGCGATACGGGCTTCCTGCAATTAACTAACTTTTCATTGTTGTAAGATCAACACTAAAGGTAGACCAGCTTTGAATAAACTTGAACCTGCTTTGAACAGCACGTTTTTTATTTTCACCTCATCTTCATAGCCACAATTTACAAACAACCAAAAAATGTGGTATGAATAAATGTAGCTTTTTATTGTCTGTCTTAGTAAGTGCAGCAAGCACAATAACATTCGCACAAAAAAGTTTTTGGAATAGCCCGGCAGCATATCTTGGCCAAAAACCTCCCGGGAATACTCCTGTAAAATTTGCGCCCGGTATAATAAACGATTCGCCATTCTTTTCTATGGACAGGTGTGCTTTTTCTGCAGATGGCAAAGAATTTTATTATGTAAGGAATAACACTTGGTTTAGCGGGAAGGAATCCTCAATAAGGGTTTGTACATATGACGGCGCAAAGTGGACGGGGCCTGCTGAACTGACACAGCATTACTACGCGCCTGTATTTTCAATGGATAGCAACACACTATATATTATTGGCGGCGGCGCGGGCGTTGTATTGCAAATGCACAGGCAAGGCACAGGCTGGAGCCAACCGGAAACTTATATAAAAAGGCACTATGGCCTGTACGATTTTATGCCCACCAAAAGCGGCAACATTTATGCTGCCAGCAATATTAACGGCCCCATAAATGATTTTACCTGTTATGATATTTGTGTAATGGCTGCATCAGCAACCGATACTTTTATCAGAACGCTTGGCAAGCCGCTAAACACACCTGGCTTTGATGGCGATTTTTTTGTAGCGCCGGATGAATCGTATATTGTTATCAGCGCGAAAGAGCACCCCGACTATGAGTGCGAATTGTATATAAGCTACCATAAAAAAGATAACAACTGGACAAACCCCAAAAGCCTTGGCCCTGAAATAAATAATGGGCTGGCCCACCGCTGGGGCGAATATGTAACCCCGGATGGCAAGTACCTTATTTACAGTTACGGGCATGGCCCGCAGGATTGTGCACTTTACTGGGTTAGGTTTGATAACCTTTTAGAAAACTTAAAACACACCAATTTTGATCCCTATGTTAAAGACAGCATTCCACCCCAATCAGCAACAGCAGGCAAGCACTTTATATTGCAAATACCATCGGGCACTTTTGTGGACGATGATGGCAATAATACCCTTGCATATTCTGCAACATTAAGTAACGGCGATCCGCTGCCTGCATGGTTAACCTTTAATGCTGGTAAAAAAATAATTTCAGGTAGGCCAAACGCCGCGGGAACGTACAATATTACTATTACCGCTACTGATACAGCAAAAGCAACAGCTACCAGTACATTTAAGTTAACAGTTACCGGTCCGTAAAATTTCATGAAGCAGCTTCGCACACAGAAAAATTAAATATGTATCCCTTATTTTTTATCTTGTAGAAGAAAACTGTTTGCAACTGCAGAAAAAATGGATACGCTTACTCATATTGCACTCGGCGCATGTATTGGCGAAGCTTTTTTTGAAAAAGGTTTT
Source organism: Bacteroidota bacterium (assembly GCA_013286305.1). Lineage (GTDB taxonomy): Bacteria > Bacteroidota > Bacteroidia > Chitinophagales > Chitinophagaceae > JABDFW01. The sequence continues at coordinate 4,331 of JABDFW010000086.1, read as the reverse complement.
GGCAAAAGGGCGATGCTTTGGGGTGCTTTGGCCCAGAGCATTCCCGATATTGATTTTATTGCAGCATCCTGGTTAAATACACCGGAAAGTTTGCTCGCCCACCGTGGCTTTACACATTCCATTTTATTTGCCCTGCTTATTACGCCGGTGTTTGCGCTGACTGCTGATAAGGTACACCGGCCGCATAATATTGCCTTCCGCAAATGGATATTGTTTTTTGCAACAGAAGTTTTTAGTCATTTGTTTATTGATGGGTTTAATAATTACGGTGTAGGGTGGCTGGAACCCTTTAGCCACCTGCGTTTTTCTTTTAATGCCATTTATATTGCAGACCCACTGTTTTCTGTGTGGCCGGGTATTGCCTGTTGTATGCTGTTTATACTAAGCCGCTGGAGTGCCAAAAGAAAATTCTGGTGGAAGTTTGGCGTTATCCTTCCATTCATATATCTCGGTTATTGCACTATCAATAAAATAACCATCAATAATGATGTAAAAAATATCTTTGCCGCACAAAATATTCCGCATGAAAGATATTTCACCACCCCCGCGCCATTGCAAAATTGGTTATGGTATGTAGTTGCCGGCAACGACAGTGGTTATTATGTTGGCTACCGGTCTTTGTTTGACAGTAAAAAACAAATGGATTTTCAATATTTCCCCCGCAATGATTCATTGTTAAAGCCTGTTGAGGCTAGTGAAGGCCTGCAAAAGCTCATTCGGTTTTCGCAGCAATTTTATACGGTTGAAAAATGGAATGATACATTGGTGTTTAACGACCTGCGTTTTGGCCAAATAATTGGCTGGCAAAACCCGAATGAAAAATTTGTATTTCATTATTACCTGCAGCAACCCGAAGCTAATAAGCTGGTAGTACAAAGGGGCAGGTTTGCTAAATGGGATTGGAGTGTAGTAAAGGCCTTATGGAAACGGATAAAAGGAAATTGAGTTTATTACTTTTGTTTTCTTTTTAGCACCCAGTATAAGCCCTTTACATCTGTTTCCCATTTGGGCAATATCAAAACAAGAGCGATCTCTTCTGCAAGGTCTATAGCAGTTAAAATGGCTGTTACGTAAAAAGCTATATATGGAGGCTGATCAACAAAGAAAAACAGGATCAGAAAAATGCCTTGCGATAGGGCAGCAACTTTAGCGGTATACGTATGAAAGCTGCTTATTTTATGGTAACGGATAAAGGCAAAGCCGGTTTGTGTGATATATAACGCCACCAATATAATGATGGGGACCATTTCATGCTTTATAAATTCCGGTTTAAATACAACAATACCGACTATTGCTGCAACAATAGTAAGATCGTCTGAAATGGAATCAAGCTTTGAGCCGAGGACGCTGAACACTTTATACTTTCGGGCGAGAAAACCATCAATGGCATCGGTGAAAAAGCTGACAGGCAGCATCCATTTAAAAATGTCAGGCCGGTGAAAAATGATCAATAAAAGCAATACCGGCGCGGCTGCCAGGCGATACAGCGTTATGCCATTTACTACATAATAACTTTGCTTATGCATACCGGGATAAACGATTGTAGGAAAAGAAAGTTCATTAAATATATTTTTATATTCAAATTTATTTTCACGGCGAAATGCAATATGTTTGATGAATATCATATTGCTTCCTGAACAAAGCCATCGTAAAAAACGTATGACATATATAGTTTCTAACCGATAAATTGAATTATGTCAGCAATTCCGGCGCCAAAGGGATATACGGCCAATAAAGTTAAGCTGGTTAAAAGTGGTAAGGATTATTTTGATACCCTGTTATCCATTATTAACCGGGCGCAGCATGTTATACACGTGCAGGTATATATTTATAATGCTGATAAAACGGGCAATCTTATAGCGGATGCTTTAAAAGCCGCCGCAGCCAGAAAGGTAAAAGTATATGTACTGGCGGATGGGTATGGTTCAAATTCTTTACCCGCATCATTTAGTAATAACCTTAAAGAAGCAGGTATTAATTTCCGGTTTTTTGGCCCCTTTTTCAGGAATAAACATTTTTATCTTGGCAGGCGGCTGCATCAAAAAGTGGTGGTTGCAGATTCGCAATATGCACTTGTTGGGGGTATTAATATCAGCGACCGCTATAATGATATGCCGGGGCAACCTGCATGGTTTGATTTTGCACTGTATATTGAAGGCCCTGTTGCGGAAGAGCTTTGCCGCCTTTGCCATAAAACATGGCAAGGCTTTGCTACAGGTTTACGCATCCCGCCTTGTATGCAATATTCAGAGCCCGGTGTACAAAAACCTTTATCAGATGCATTTGTGAGAATGAGGCGCAACGACTGGGTGAATAATAAACGACAAATTACCGCCACCTATTTTGAGATGCTTTCAAAAGCTACATCGCGCATCACCTTATTGTGCAGCTATTTTGTGCCTGGCAATAAGTTTAGAAGAAGGCTGAAAAAAGCGGTGAAAAAGGGAGTAAAGATCACAGTGATACTGCAGCGGTCATCAGATTCAAAACTTGCAAAAAATGCTGAGCGTTACTGGTACGATTGGCTGCTGCGAAACAATATTGAAATTTATGAGTACAAAGAAAATGTACTGCATGGCAAAGTAGCCGTTTGCGACAGTGAGTGGCTAACAATAGGATCGTACAATGTAAACAACATCAGTGCTTATGCCAGTATTGAATTAAACCTTGATGTGCGGGATCAACACTTTGCAACATCAGTTGAACATAGTTTTGAAGAGGTTATAAAAAATAATTGCACCAGGATAACCAAAGATGATTTTGCGTATGCTACCAATAATCTTAAATATTTGGCCATGTGGCTATCGTATCAAATTTACCGCCTGCTGTTTTACCTGTTTACTTTCTATTTTAAACAGGAAAGAAATTAGCGTATTGGGAATAGTACAGCCCCATCGGGGCGACATCTTAGTAGCAGCAAGCCAAAGATGAATATTATCAATTAGCCCCATCGGCGCGACATCTTAGTAGCAGCAAGCCAAAGATGAATAATATCAATTAACCCCATCGGGGCGACATGTTAGTAGCAGCAAGCCAAAGATGAATATTATCAATAAGCTCCATCGGGGCGACAGGTTAGTAGCAGCAAGCCAGAGATGAATATTATCAATAAGCCCCATCGGGGCGAAATCTTAGTAGTAGCAAGCCAAAGATGAATATTATCAATAAGCTCCATCGGAGCGACATCTTAGTAGCAGCAAGTCAAAGATGAATATTATCAATAAGCTCCATCGGAGCGACATGTTAGTAGCAGCAAGCCAAACATGTAAATTATTTTTAGATACCCGCCGCGTCGGAGCTACCCCATTGTTAAAATTTTAAACATCCTGAATGCATTACATTTTTATTTACATTCGGTTTTTATTTAATGTATCTCTCTTAAAATATTGCCATGGAAAAAAATATTCAACGCAGAAGCTTTATTAAAAACACTTCTCTTGCTGTTGCAGGCATCGGGCTTACTGCTTTAAAATTCCCCGCATTCGGGCGTAGTTTTTCTCCCAACGATAAAACAATTATTGGCGTAATGGGCACCAATGGCAGGGGGCTTGAGCATATAAGGGCGCTTGTTAAAATACCTAACCTTGAGATCGCTTATATATGCGATGTGGAAGATAACGCACGTGCAAAAGGTTTAAACCTTGTTGAGAAGCTTACAGGCAAAAGGCCGCAAGCTGTGCATGATTTCAGAAAGATATTAGATAATAAAGACCTTGATGCTATAACCATTGCCACACCAGATCATTGGCATACTCCCGCAGCTATATTGGCTTGTGCAGCAGGCAAACATGTGTATGTAGAAAAGCCCTGCGGGCATAACCCCGAAGAAGGCGAGATGCTTATACGCGCGGCACGCAAATACAACAGGCATGTGCAAATGGGCAATCAGCGCCGGTCAATGCCCAACCTTATGAGCGCCATGCAGCAAGTACACGACGGCGCTATAGGCAACGCTTATTTTGCAAATGGTTGGTATGCTAATAACCGCAAGCCGATTGGCACCGGTAAAGTAATACCTGTTCCGTCAAATCTCGATTGGGAGCTTTGGCAAGGCCCCGCACCGCGTGAAGATTACCGCGACAACCTGGTGCATTATAACTGGCATTGGTTCTGGAATTGGGGCACCGGTGAGGCCTGCAACAATGGTACGCATGAAATAGATTGTATGCGCTGGGCGCTGGGTGTTGATTTCCCTACCAGGGTACTTTCCGGTGGCGGAAGATATACAGCCAACGATGATTGGCAAACGCCCGATACCCAGGCCATTACTTTCGAATTTGGTAAGAAAAAAAGCATTTTGTGGGAGGGGAGAAGCTGTAACAATTACCCGG
>JABDFW010000085.1:10768-14423 GCA_013286305.1 Bacteroidota bacterium | reverse complement strand
CTTGCGCGTAAAGCAACAGAACTTGGATTAACTGCAGTTGTATTTGACCGCAGCGGTTATTTGTATCATGGCCGCGTATTTTAGCTGCTACCTGGCCAAGCAGTTGCTTGTCAATTCCCTCAAGAACAATTTTAGGGTTTTGCCCTTTTTCGGTTGCAGTAGCTACCTTCATTTCTTTTGGTATCTCAATAAGGATGTTATGAGAAAACCCTAATGAAAGGTCTAAAAGGTTACCGTTATTTGATGCTTTAAAACCCACACCCACCAATTCAAGCTCTTTTTTATAACCTGTCGTAACACCTTTTACTACGTTTGCAAGCAATGCGCGGGATAAACCATGCAAAGCGCGGTGGCGTATCTGGTCAGTAGGGCGCGTTAGTTCAACTACCCCTTCTTTTATTTCTACGGTAATATCTCTGTCTATCGCCTGTTTTAATTCGCCTTTAGGGCCTTTTACTGTTACTACGTTGTCTTTGCCAAGTGTAACTGCAACGCCTTTAGGAAGATTAACCGGTTGTTTGCCTATACGTGACATACAATAAGTTTTAATTGATTATTTTACTGGTATTTCCCAACCGGTCAGCCGTGTATGTGCGGCTTAATGTATCAGGAAATCTATTGCTTTGCCTTACACGCGGGTGTAAAGCGTTTCTTACTTAATAAATATAGCAAAGCACTTCGCCGCCTACTTTTTCTGTTTTTGCCTGCTTATCTGTCATCACGCCTTTTGATGTGCTTAGTATAGCAATACCCAGGCCGTTGATCACTCTTTTAAACTCGGCAGGTTTCGCGTACTGGCGCAAACCCGGACGGCTAACTCTTTCCAATGAACGTATAGCAGGAATTTTTGTGGCAGGATCGTATTTTAACGCGATCTTTATCACACCCTGCTTGTTATCATCTTCAAACTTATACTTCAGGATAAAACCCTGCTCGTATAAGATCTCAGTAATACGCTTCTTTAAATTAGAAGCAGGAATTTCTACCAGCCTGTGACCGGCTAACTGCGCATTACGAACCCTGGTGAGGAAGTCTGCTATAGGATCAGTTACCATATTTTTTACCCTCCAGCTCTCTGAAAGAAGAGCCTATCTATTTTTTATAATTCAAGAGACCATTTATTGTTCCACTTAAGGAAACCGGTATTACCAACTGGCTTTTGTAACACCCGGTATTTTGCCTTCTAAAGCCATATCGCGAAAGGTGATCCTCGAAATACCAAAGTATCTCATGTACCCTCTTGGGCGGCCGGTTAACTGGCAACGGTTTTTAAGGCGTACCGGTGAGGCGTTACGCGGAAGCTGATCCAGCCCTGCATAATCACCGGCAGCTTTTAAGGCAGCACGCTTTTCAGCATATTGCTTCACCATTTTTTCGCGTTTCCTTTGCCTGGCTTTTATTGATTCTTTTGCCATAATTGTTAATTAAAATTCCAAATTTTAAAGTCCAAATTCCAAGTTAAAACTCTGCAACACCCCTATTGGAATTTGGGATTTTGCTTTTTGGAATTTATCTAATTATTGTCTTTTTTAGCATTCTTAAACGGCATCCCCATTTCTTTCAACAGTTCGTACGCTTCTTCGTTTGTTTGCGCTGTTGTAACAAACGTAATATCCATCCCTGTTATCTTACTTACTTTGTCAATATCAATTTCAGGAAAAATGATCTGCTCGGTAACACCCAGTGTGTAATTACCACGTCCGTCAAATGCTTTATCGCTGATACCTTTAAAATCGCGTACGCGTGGTAACGCTACAGATATTAAACGGTCAAGGAACTCATACATTCTTTCGCCGCGCAGTGTAACGCGTGCACCAATCGGCATTCCTTTACGCAACTTAAAGTTTGAAATATCTTTCTTACTTAAAGTAGGTACTGCCTTTTGGCCGGTAATATTGCTTAGCTCGTCCACTGCAACATCCACCGCTTTTTTATCTGCAACCGCGCCATTAACGCCGCGGTTAACACATATTTTTTCCAGCTTAGGTGCCTGCATAACGCTTTTATAGCTAAACTTTTTCATTAAGGCGGGTATCACTTCCTGTTGATACTTGTCTGCCAGCCTCGGAGTATATTTTGCGGTACTCATTATTTAATTGCCTCCCCGGATTTTTTAGAGATACGAACTAATTTACCATCAACGCGCGTGCGCTGAATTTTAGCAGGCGAGCCCGCTTTTGCGTCCCATAACATTACATTACTGATATGAATGGGCGCTTCCCTTTTTACAATACCACCCTTAGTATTGCGGGCTGAAGGCTTGGTATGCTTTGTAATTATATTCACACCTTCAATTACTACACGGCCATCTTCAATGATAACCTCTAAAACCGTACGCGGCTTTTTCAGGTCTTTATCATTTCCGGCAATCACTACTACCGAATCGCCTTTTTTAATATTGTATTTAGGTTTAAATCTGTTGCTCATCGCTGTTGATTTATCTCTTTTATTTGTTCTAAGTTCTTTGTTTTTTGTTTTATGTTCTAAAAAACGCAGAACACAAAATTTTAAACTATCTTATCCAGGCATTCCTTTTTTTTAAAAGGGGTGCAAAGATACATTTATAATACTTCAGGAGCAAGTGAAATGATCTTCATATACCCTTTATCCCTCAGCTCCCTTGCTACCGGCCCAAAAATACGGGTGCCCCTTGGCTCGTCCGCATTGTTAAGCAGTACAACGGCATTATCATCAAAACGGATATAAGTGCCATCCTTACGGCGAAGCTTATTTTTTGTACGTACAATTACCGCTTTGGAAACCGTACCTTTTTTTATACCGCCGGAAGGCAATGCATCCTTAACAGTTACTACTATTTTATCGCCTATTTTAGCATAATCCTGGCCTGAATTACCAAGTACCCTTATACAAAGTACCTCTTTAGCGCCACTATTATCAGCTACATTTAGCCTGCTTTCTTGCTGAATCATCTTATTTAGCTTTTAGCTATTAGCCCCATGCTTTATGCCTGGAGAAAAAATTATATTAAGCCTGCCCGCTTAAAGCATGCAGCCTTTTAATTATTTCGCTTTTTCTACAACTTCTACCAGCCTCCAGCGCTTTGTTTTGCTAAGGGGGCGGGTTTCCATGATCTTTACAACGTCACCTACAGTACACTCATTTTTTTCATCATGAGCATGGAATTTGGTAGTTTTTTTAACGAACTTACCGTAGATGGGGTGCTTTACTTTTCTTTCAACGGCAACAGTAATGGTTTTTGCCATTTTGTTGCTGCTTACAACCCCGATCCTTGTTTTCCGCAAATTTCTTTCTTCCATTTTTTTAACTTTAAGCTCCATGCTATGTGCCTGGAGAAAAATATATACTAAGGGCTACTACTTGCAGCGTAAAGCGTGCAGCTTGCAGCGTTTTACTATTTAGCAGTTTCCAATTCCCTTTTTCTCAATTCGGTTTTCAAGCGTGCCAGATCCTGCCTAAGGCCGCGAATGCTCATCGGATTTTCAAGCGGGGATATTGCATGCGCAAACTCCAGCTTTTTCAAGCGAACCTGGTCCTCCTTTATACGGGATGTCAGGTCGTTTATGTTTAAATCCTTCAGGCTTTTATTAAATTCAATATGCTTAGCCATGTTTCTAATTTGAAAATTTTTTAATTTGGAGATTTGAAAATTAACGTGCAACCCGATTTTCAAATT
>JABDFW010000085.1:0-10733 GCA_013286305.1 Bacteroidota bacterium | reverse complement strand
CTTCTTACAATAAATTTTGTTTTTATCGGTAACTTCTGCGCTGCCAGTTCCATCGCTTCTTTAGCTGTTGCTTCAGTAACACCATCGCACTCAAACAATATGCGCCCGGGTTCAACAACGGCAGCAAAATATTCGGGGTTACCTTTACCTTTACCCATCCTCACTTCCTGCGGCTTCTTGGTAATAGGCTTGTCAGGAAAAATGCGTATCCAAACATTACCCTCACGCTTCATTGCACGTGTCATAGCCTGGCGTGCAGCTTCAAGCTGGCGGTTTGTTAACCATATAGCTTCCACAGCTTTTAAGGCATACGAGCCGAATGCTATAGAAGTACCTCTTTTAGCTACTTCCCTAATGCGGCCCTTTTGCGCTTTTCTGTGTTTTGTTCTTTTTGGCTGTAACATTGTTTTATTCCTTTTCGGTTACTGGTTTCAAGTTTCCTGTTGCCAGTTTATCAATTATTTTATTTTATCCCGGTTACTGGTAACCAGTAACTCCACTTATCTCCTGTTCCTTCCGCCACCGCCTCCGGCACCACCGCCGCGATGATCACCACCACCACCTCCGCCGCCTCTTCTTTCTCCGCCGCCACCGCCTCTTCTGTCGTTTCTGTCATGCCTTTCATGCCTGTCGTCTGCCCTTCTTTCCCTCCTGTCGCTCAGGTCGCTCTTGCCACCGGTAAAGTTGGGGTTCAGTTCACGTTTGCCCAATACTTCGCCTTTACATATCCAAACCTTAATACCTATTTTACCGTAAACAGTTAAAGCAAATACTGAAGCGTAATCAATATCCATACGGAATGTATGCAAAGGCACACGGCCCTGCTTAATCTCTTCCGTCCTGGCTATTTCAGCACCGCCCAAACGGCCGGCTACTTTTATTTTAATACCCTCTGCACCCATTCTTAACGAAGAAGCTATTGCCATTTTAATAGCACGCTTGTAGTTAATACGGTTTTCAATTTGCCTGGCAATGGTATCGCCAACTATATTAGCATCCAGTTCGGGGCGGCGTATTTCCAGGATATTAATCTGTACGTCGTCCTTGCTGGTTAATTTTTTCAACTCTTCCTTAATGCGGTCAACCTCACCACCACCTTTACCGATAATGATACCCGGTTTTGAAGTATGGATGGTTATGATAAGCTTACCAAGCGTACGCTCAATAACTATCTTGGCAATGCCACCTTTATTGATACGCGCGTTGAGGTAGGTCCTGATCTTATGATCTTCGATCAGTTTACCGGCATAATCTTTTTTGCTGCCGTACCAGTTACTCTCCCATCCGCGGATGATGCCTAACCTGTTACCAATAGGATTTGCTTTTTGACCCATATTTTAATTTTAGCCCTTCCCGCATTTTGCGGGAAAGATTTTTATTAAGTTATTTTGAAAGTTTTTCTTTTACATTTTTAACTTTCGCTGATGCTTCCTTTATAACGGGTACATCAACAATTATAGTTACGTGGTTACTGCGCTTACGTACCCTGTACCCACGACCCTGTGGCGCCGGGCGCATCCGCTTTAAAACACGGCCACCGTCAACAAACACTGTTTTTACAACCAGCCCCGCATCTGCAGCGCTTTGGCCATTATTTTTTTGTTCCCAGTTATTTACAGCGCTTTTTAGCAATTTAGCCAACGGTACAGCACTGTGCTGTGGATGATGTTCCAGTATTGCAAGTGCTTTTTCAATTTGCATCCCGCGAACTACATCAGCCAGCAAACGCATTTTGCGCGGCCCCGTAGGATAGTTATTTAGTTTAGCTACAGCTTCCATTGTAAAATTCCAATTTTAAAATTCCAAATTCCACCCCGCTATCCATTGGACTTTGGTACTTGGATTTTGGTATTTTTATTAATTATTTTTTTGTTCCCGAATGTCCTTTAAAGTTCCTGGTAGGTGCAAATTCACCCAGCTTATGGCCTACCATAAATTCCGTAACATACACCGGTATAAATTTGTTACCGTTATGCACAGCAAATGTGTGCCCAACGAAATCCGGGGTAATGGTTGAACGGCGGCTCCATGTTTTTAACACAGATTTTTTTGCTTTTCCTTCGTTGATGGTAAGGATCTTTGTTTCAAGCTTCACATCAACGTAGGGACCTTTTTTAATCGAACGACCCATATTAAATTTTTAAATTTCCAGTTTTAAATTCCAAATCCCAATCTTGTTATTTGGAATTTGTTTGCCGGGGCTTTACTATTTATTACTTAATTTCTTTCCGTCTTTTCTCTGAATTATCAGCTTATCACTTCCTTTTCCTCTCTGCCTTGTTTTTTCACCCTTGGCATATTTACCCGTCCTGCTTCTTGGATGGCCGCCAGATGCTTTACCTTCACCACCACCCATTGGGTGATCTACGGGGTTCATCGCCACACCACGTACACGCGGGCGAACACCTTTCCATCTGTTAACACCGGCTTTACCTGCAGTTTCCAGGTTATGGTCGCTGTTTGAAACCACACCAACTGTAGCATAACAGTTAACCAGTACCTTTCTTAATTCACCTGAAGGCATTTTTAATACCGCGTACTTTTCTTCCTTATTGGTAAGCTGTGCTGAAGAACCAGCGCTTCTTGCCAATTTGCCGCCCTGGCCGGGTTGCATTTCAATATTATGAACATTAGTACCCAAAGGCATATTCTTCATTTGTAATGCATTGCCAATTTCGGGCGCAACATTATCGCCTGACATAACAGTGGTACCAACCTGTAAGCCCTGGGGTGCTATAATATATCTTTTTTCACCATCAGAATAATGTAACAAAGCGATGAATGCTGAACGGTTAGGATCATATTCAATTGTAGCAACCTTTGCTTCCACACCTGCTTTATCACGTTTAAAATCTATGATGCGGTAATGCTTTTTATGTCCGCCACCCATATAACGCGAAACGCGGCGGCCCTGTACATTACGGCCCGCTGTGCTGCTTTGTGACTCTAACAAACTTTTTTCAGGATCGTTAGTAGTAATTTCAGCATAGGCATTTCCGATTCTCCACCGGGTGCCCGCGGTCATTGGTTTATACTTTTTTAGTGCCATATTAGCCCCTAACCCCTAAAGGGGAATTTTTATAAGGTTATAAAATTAATTTCAACTTTTGCGGCGTTGATTGCCATTCTTTTATGCCCCCATCCCCTAAAGGGGGTAAGGAAAACATCTTTTAAATATTTGCGTACAGGTCAATAGTGTCGCCTTCGGCTATGGTTACAAATGCCTTTTTATAAGAAGGCTTAACCCCTTTAAGAAAACCAGCTTTTGTAAAGCGTGTTTTATTTTTGCCGGGTACAACAACTGTATTAACATCTACTACGGAAACACCATAAAAATCTTCTACAGCCTTTTTAATTTCCAGTTTGTTTGCTTTACGGTTTACTTTAAAAGTGTACCTTCTCAGCTTTTCCTGCTGGTTATTGGCCTTTTCCGTTAATATCGGTTTTACTAAAATATCTGTCAGTTTCATTATATTGTCCTTGAAACGTTACTTAATTAAGCTACTACTGTTTCTTCTGCCTCATCAGCAAAGATCTTAGCCGCATTTTCCGTAAATACCAGCACATCAGCATTTATAATGTCGTATGTATTAATATCAGTCAGCAGTGTACTTCCAACTGAAGGTATATTACGCAGGCTCAGGTACAGGTTATCGTTATACTCTGGCAGAACGAAAAGCACCTTTTTACCATCAACATTTATGCTCTTTAAAACATCAGCAAACTGTTTTGTCTTTGGGGTTTCCCACTGCACATCTTCTATTACTACAATAGCATTGTCTTTAGCCTTGTGCGAAAGCGCACTAACCTTAGCAAGGTCTTTCACTTTCCTGTTCAGCTTAAAATCGTAAGCATGCGGTTTAGGCCCAAACACTGTACCACCACCTTTATATAACGGGTTACGAATGTTACCTTTACGTGCGCCGCCGGTACCTTTTTGTTTGTGCAGTTTACGGCTTGCGCCCTTTACTTCAGCACGGGTTTTAACCTTGTGCGTACCCTGGTGGCCTGCAGCTAAATATTGTTTAACTGCAAGATAAATAACATGATCATTAGGTTCTACACCGAATACATCATCAGGTAACTCTACCTGCCTGCCGGTTTTTTCACCTTTTGTATTAAAAACTTCTACTTGCATCTCTTTCAGATTAAAGTTTACTTCTGGATTAAAACGATGGAACCATTATGTCCCGGAACAGAACCACTGATAAGTATATAATTCTTCTCAGGAAATATCTTTACTACTTTCAAACCCTGCATTTTAATGCGGTCGCCACCCATACGGCCTGCCATCCTCATCCCTTTAAATACACGTGAAGGATAAGAAGAACCGCCAATTGAACCCGGCGCACGCTGGCGGTCGTGCTGGCCATGACTTGCTTCGCCCACACCACTGAATCCATGGCGTTTTACAACACCCTGGAAACCTTTACCTTTTGATGTACCCACTACATCCACCTTTTCGCCTTCAGCAAAAATGTCAACGCTTATGGTTTCACCAATATTTTTATTTTGATAATAATCGCGGAATTCTTTTACAAACTTTTTGGGAGCAGTAGAGGCCTTTATGAAGTGATTGATCTCGGCCTTAACGGAGTGTTTTTCTTTCTTGTCGCCAAATGCTAATTGTAATGCATTGTAGCCGTCAGCGTCTTTTGTTTTAACCTGTGTTACCACGCAAGGGCCAGCTTCAATAATGGTAACAGAGGTCTGTTTACCGTCGGGGGTGAAGATGCTGGTCATCCCAATTTTTTTACCAATAATACCTTTCATCGTTTTGCGGTTTTTTGCCCCGCAGGTTATAAAGGACAGACCCGATGATGTTCGGAGTCTTCAATCCCTGTTTGCCAACGACCTTTTCCGTTGTTTCCTCCCAATTGCATCGGGAGAAGAGGAAGTACCGTTAGTAAACAAACCTCGAAGGGCTTGTTTATATGTAAAAGCCCAATCAACCCCTACCCCTAAAGGGGCAAGTTAAACTGGGTCAGTTTATTTGTTCAGAGCTCTTTTTTCGTCCTGCATGAGCGGGACAATTGAGAGGTGATATTTTATTTAAAGAACTTTTTATCCTTTTTGAAGCCGGAACGGGCCTTTCCAAACACCCCTTTAGGGGAAGGGGGACCCTTAGGCTTTTATCTCAACTTCCACGCCTGAAGGAAGGTCTAATTTACTAAGTGCATCCACCGTTCTGGAAGAAGAAGTATAAATGTCCAGCAGGCGCTTATGCGTACAAAGCTGAAACTGTTCACGGCTCTTCTTATTTACGTGTGGTGAGCGGAGAACGGTAAAAACCCTCTTGCGTGTAGGCAAGGGAATTGGACCGGTAACTACCGCGCCCGTGCCACGCACGGTTTTTACGATCTTCTCGGCAGATTTATCTACCAGGTTGTGGTCGTATGATTGTAATTTTATTCTGATTCTTTGAGACATAGCCTAACCCAATTTTGTGATTGGGAGCGCAAAGGTAAGGGGTTCAATTGATTTGGGCAAGGTTTTTTAAAATATTTTATAGAGAGCAATGCATTTTTGCACCTTTAAAAGCGATTTTCTTATGCAAAAGCAATAGTTGCAGAAATAGATTATTAATTACTTAATCCCGTTTTCCCAGGATTCTTGCATATGTTATTATAAAGCACCGGCTGCTTCCGTTAAAAGGATACTCTTAAAATCAGAAGCTTTTTTACTGTTTTTTACGCTGGATTTTTTCATTACAGCAATTTTATCCTGCCGCAACTTTAGCCTTGCCTGTCGCAGCCATCTGTTCCCTTTATTTTTCTCTTTTTTTAACTTTTATTATCAGTTTAATTTTAAACAATCTGTAAATAATTCTAAAAAAAATAATATGAGCATCATATTTGATGTGAAAAAAGAAGCGGGATTGAGTATGCGTGTTGGTTAATTAACAATGAGTTTTATTTAAAAACTTTAATTTTAACTTTCATTAATGTTTAATTTTAATGCGCTAACCATTAAACAACACACTATGGCAGCTTTTGAATTTAACCAGGTATTAGTAAGCAATGCGGAATTTTTAAAACCTTTTGCCGTAACACTAACAAGGGATAAGGAAGAAGCTAAAGACCTCTTCCAGGAAACCTTATACCGTGCTATGGCCAATAAAGACAAATACAAAGTGGGCACCAATGTTAAAGCGTGGCTTTATACCATAATGCGTAATATTTTTATAAATGGCTACAGGCGCAAGGCCAAACAAAATACTATTTTCGATACAACCCCGAACGATTTTCTTATAAACTCAAACCAGGCAAGTACTTTAAACAATGCTATAGGCAACTTAAATTTAAAAGAAGTGCAGAAAACTATTTTTAGGTTACCAGAAATATTTAAAGCGCCCTTTTTATTATATTTTGACGGGTTTAAATACCATGAAATAGCAGATATGTTGAGTGAACCGCTGGGCACCATAAAAAGCCGTATCCATTTTGCGCGTAAATTATTGAAAGAACAAATAGAAAGGTTTTAGGTTTGTCAATCTCTCAGGTTGTGTAAAAAAATCATCATTACGGGCATCGGGTTTGTAAGCCTTGCATTTACCAGTGGTTATGTTAGTTACAAATATTATCTTTCGCTTTTTTAAAAAATTAAACCTAAAACCGCAAAAAGATGGCCGGCACCATATAGGCGTACCTGGTTACAGAAAAATGTTTATATCGGCAAAAAACAGGCATAAAAGGCCGTTTAAAATGCTAAAACGATATTTGCGGAATACATTCATTATAACAAATTACACACCCTTTATTTAATGACGCTTTTATTTTATGGAAGAAGTAATACTGGTAAATGAACAAGATGAGCAGGTAGGAATTATGGAGAAAATGGAAGCGCACCAAAAGGCTGTATTGCATCGTGCATTTAGTGTATTTATTTTTAGTAATGATGGCGAAATGCTTTTACAGCAACGCGCGTTAAATAAATACCACAGCGCCGGATTATGGACCAATGCCTGTTGCAGCCACCCCAAACCAGGCGAAGGAACACAGGTGGCGGCAGAGAGAAGATTAAAGGAGGAACTTGGCTTTGAAACGGCTTTACAAAAAATTTTTCAATTTACTTATAAGGCATCATTTAGCAACGGCCTTACAGAATATGAGTTTGACCATGTTTATGCAGGAAAGTATGATGGTGATATAATTCCTGATACCTTAGAGGTAAGCAACTACACTTACAAAACCATGGAAGAGATTGGGGAGAATTTAGAAATGTACCCTCAAAAATACACCGCATGGTTTCACATTGCCTTTCCGAAAATATTAGAGTGGTGGAAGGATAATATTTATAATGTTAGTATTATTACCTAAATAGTGCAGAATGAGGCTATTAAAGATGAAGGCCTGGTTATTTTTAACCTAATTATAAGATGAGTGGCAACCTTTTTAATAAGAAGGTTGTTTCTATTTGCAATAGATAAAATATTTATGAAAAAAATCTTTATTCCCGTCTTTTCGGTCCTCGTTTTATGTGCGTTTACCGTTATTGCAGTTAATCTTAAGCCTTTGGATAATGATGGGGCTGTAACCTTTGTTATAAAAAATTTTGGTCTTAATACCAGTGGCAGTGTAAAAGGCCTTAAAGGAACCATTAAATGGGATGCAGCCAACCCATCCGCATCACAAATAAGTGCAAGCGTTGATGTAAGTACACTGAACACGGGCATTGACATGCGTGATAAAGACCTGAAGGAAGAAAAATACTTTGATCTCCCTAAATACCCCACCATAAATTTTGTAAGCACTGCAATTTCCGGGAATAATATAACCGGCAACCTTACCTTAAAAGGCGTTACAAAATCTATTACTTTTCCATTTACTGTTACCCCATCCGGCAGCGGGTATCTTTTCGAAGGCAATTTTTCCATTAACCGCCGCGATTATAATGTTGGCGGCGGCAGTATGGTGTTAAACGACGTAGCAAAAGTTACGCTTAAAGTGCAGGCAAACCCGTGAGAAAGTTGAGGGTCATTTGGTCATTGGTCAGTAGGCCATTAAGAGTGGGGGCACTTAGTCGTTGGTCAATAAGTCATTAGGGAGAAGGGTTACAAGAAAAAAATATAAAAGTTTTGTTTCTGTTTAAACCATAAACGTCCTTCTATTATTTTGTGGCCTCGACAGGAATCGAACCTGTATCTGGAGCTTCGGAAACTCTTATACTATCCATTGTACTACGAGGCCAACTTGCGCAAAAGTAACTGTTTACCCTCGCATAACAAATGCCTGGTTGTAAAACAATTAAAAGATTTACATATTGTAAATTCCCTTTTTTATCTTAAAATTCCCACACTTTACACCCAAGAAACTTTGGGTTACACTTTAAACGATAACCAGACCCCGATGGTTTTGGAAAACCATCGGGGTTTTTCACGATTCTCACCTTATATTATTTACAAAGCGCCAACCCAACGTCAATTATTTTTCATAACATTACCTGATAAAACCCTCCGGTTATGAAAAAAGATGCTATGCCTGCGCCGCTGTTTTGCATCCTTAGCGGCATCAGCGGCATTGTTGGCGTTATATTAATTATTGTATCCTTTACCATAAATGTTGGGCCTCCACAGGATGCTACAACCGCGCAGTTGTCGGCTTTTGCCGGTGAAAACTATAACTCTATACTTTGGGGGGCATGGCTGCAGGCCGTAGGTCCGGTTTTTATTGTGCTTTTTGCTTTCTCCCTCATTTATATGGCCGGGTTTACCAAACGCATTGCAGGATGGATGGCCTTTTTTGGCGCAGGTATTCTCATGACGGTAAGCCTTATAGAGATCACTTTTTACATTGGTGTTCTATTTAAACAACCTGCCGGCGTTGTCCCTATTATTATGGATCTTATTAATGCCGCACAGCATCTTTACTTTATAGTTGCAGCCCCGGCTTTCTTCATTCCGTTAGGGATTATTATACTCAGTTCAAAGGTTTTGCCCGGCGTGCTGGGTTATCTTGCCATTATGCTGGGCATAACCTTCGCAGTATTAGGAATTACAACCCTGCTAAAGTTGGTGATACCTCCCTTGATAACAGCCTTTGGGGGCTTCCAGGGATTGTGGTGGTTATCTGCTTCCATAACATTTATTGCCAGGGCTAAAAAGGTGCCTTATCCTGCAATTGAATAAATATATTTTCAAATAATAGAAGGTTTTTGTGCCGGGTCACAACCATACCAACTTTTATGCCCGCAACATGGCCTATCTTATCAACAATATAGTTCCTTTCTTTAAAATGATTTGCTTATCGGGAGCCTGCAACTTGATAAAATAAACATAAGCGCCGGGGGGTTCTGGGTTGCCTTTTACCGTTCCGTCCCAGCCATCATTGGCATTGGTAGCTTTAAATACTGCACTGCCCCAGCGGTTGTAAATGATCATTTCAACAAGCTTATAATCATTGTACGGTAGTATCCTGAACCGGTCATTGTCGCCGTCGCCATTGGGTGTAAATGCATTGGGAATAAAGATGTCTTTATATACTTTAACCGTAACGGTAGAAGTTGCACTGCCGCACCCAACGGTTGAGTTCGCCGTTAATGTGTACACGGTATTTGATGGCGGGTACACCGTTGGGGCTTGCAAAAGGTTATTATCCATGTACATATATGGCGACCACGAATATTCAACTGCCGTGCCGCCTATAGTGGCATTTAGCATTACCGAATCGCCGCCAACGATCACTTTACCAGGACCGGCACTGGCTGTGGGATATTTAAAAACATTCACGGCTACCATGGCAGAATCCCTGCAGCCAAACGAATTTTCAATAACTATTTGGTATTTGGTAGAGTCCTGTGGGCGTAGTTCGGGATTTGGTATGGTATCATTTGTTAAACCTGTTGGGGGTGTCCATAAATAGCTGCCACCACCGGATGCATCAAACTGCACCACGGCACCCTGGCAAATATCATGTTCCTTCGTAACTTCCACCGTAGCTGAAGGGTAAACCTGCAAATACAGTGAGTCTGTATCCCGGCAACCAAAATCAGTGATAAGGGTTACCTTATAAAGCCCTGTATCTTTTTGCTGAATGGCGGGGATAACAGGCTCCGGCGCAATAGACGTAAAGCCGTTAGGCCCTGTCCAATTGTATGTTGTGACAGACGCAGTAAAAGGGAAAGCATAATCCTTATCCAGGCACCCCCGCAAATTCTCAGGAACAAGGTGCTTTGGCAAAAAATGTACCCCTGTCCATATGGAGTTGGATGCTATCCTGCAGGTGGGTGAATTATAATCAGCCGGGTTGGCAATTAATAAACGATATAAAATGATGCCGGAATCACGCTTTGGGATTTTATAAGTTAAGGTGGTAGCGCCCGGAATATCCTGCCAGGTGGTGCCCTGGTCAAGGCTGTTTTGCCAGTTCATTACAGGGTTAGAAAGCCCTATATAAGAAGCCGTTAACATAAAAGGGTTGGTATAACCGTCGCATACATCAATAAAAGACGAGTCACTCCCGTCAAGTGAGGCGGTAACTTTTGACCCGCAGGGTTTAACCGTGATATCATCCATCAGAAACACATTCCCGCAGCCCGATTTGGCGTTGTTTTTTATTTTAATCACCACATCATTCCCATTGGCCGGCTTGCTGAATGTAACGCCAAACTCATTCCACAGCAATTCATTATTCTGTTGTATGTTGCCTGTAGTATCTGCAGCAATCACATTGCCGCGTGAATCTTCCACATCAAAAATTAAATTAGGTGGTATTGGTATGGTGCCGCACATGGAA